>DAOOPF010000011.1:0-45503 GCA_035388125.1 bacterium
CTGGGTCGCAAAACTGTACATGGTGCGCACCCAGTCCGGGCTGCAGCCGCGGACGGCGTCACGTGCAAAAGCGGTGAAGCAGTAGCGATCGGCGAGCACGATATAGCCGGCACAGAGGAGCGGCCAGATCTGACGCTCGAAGCGGTCGGCGAAATCGGTGCAGTGGATCAGGGAAAAGGTAGTGGGTGTCAGCAGGTTCGCAGTCTTGCCCTTTTTGGTCGCCTTTTTCACCAGGACCGAAGAGTTCCATTCAGTGAAGAAAACCTTGTAGCCCTCCAGCTCCAGCCAGCGCTTGAGGAGGTAAATCTGCGTTGATTTGCCGGAGCCATCCATCCCCTCGACGGCGATCAGCCGCCCCTTGCTTGAATTTTTACGCAGTTCGATCTTGCCCATGTGATACCCCAGGTTTTTTACCCGGCCGATGCTGACCGGCGCCCTCGGATCATATATAGTTGATACACACAAAGCTAATACTTTATTTCTGAAAAGCAACAGATAAGCTAGAGCGTGGTTAATTCGCTTGAGGAATTGACTGAAATTTTGTATCTTTAGCCGGTCTTAACAACGGGAAGGGATGTGAACTGCGTGATGAAAAACTACAAGCTCATTCTCGGCATACTCATCAGCGCCCTCTTTTTATATCTGGCGTTTCACAAGGTTAATCTGGCCCAGATGGGCGAGGCTTTTGCCGCGGCCAACTACTGGTGGCTCATCCCCACCGTCGCGATCACCTTTGTCGCGCACGGGCTGCGCACGCTGCGCTGGCGCTATCTGCTCGAGCCCATTCAGCGCATCTCGCTTAAACCGCTCTTCTCGGCCCTGATGATCGGCTATTTTTTCAACGATATTCTGCCCGCTCACCTCGGCGAATTCGTCCGCGCCTACGTCCTCGGCAGAAAACAGCCGGTTTCGGGCAGCGCGATCTTCGGCACCATCGTCATGGAGCGCATCATCGACGTCTTTACGCTCTTTCTGCTCATGGCCGTCGCGGTGCTGGTCTTTCCCTTCCCCGGCTGGGTGCGCATGGGCGGCTATCTCACTTTTCTGGTCATCGCCCTGCTCTTCGTCGCCCTGCTGCTCCTCAAAAAATACCCGCAGCCCTTTTTCAGGCTGATGGAACGGCTGCTCGGCCGCACCTTTCCCCATCTCAACGAGCGGCTCAAAAAGATGATGGAATCCTTCCTCGTCGGCATCGTGCCCCTGCGCCGGCCCTCCCACTATCTGATCGTCGCCCTGCTCTCGGCAGTGATCTGGGCCTGCTACGGCGCCGCTTTCCAGCTCGTCCTCTACTCCTTCGATTTCGTCTCCACCTATTCCCTGCCCTGGACCACCTCGCTGGTGCTGTTGGTGATCACCACCTTCGGCGTGCTGGTGCCCTCCTCCCCCGGCTATGTCGGCACCTATCACTGGCTCTGCCAGCAGTCGCTGGCGCTCTCCCCTTTCAACGTTCCTGAGAGTCAGGCCCTGACTTTCGCCATTGTGATCCACGCCATCAACTTTGTGCCCATCATCATTGTGGGCCTCGCCATGATCTCGATCGAAGGTCTAAGCCTTAAAAGTCTGAGATCCAGCGCCCACCGCACCGAGTAGAGTGCGCCGTCATCAGAGCATCCGGATTTCGCTCTGCTGCTCGTCGACAAGTCCGACTTCCAGGATCACCGGCAGTGTGTCTTTGAGCGACTCGACGTGGGTGATCATGAAGATCTGGCGGAATTGCGAGGAGAGCTGTCCCAGGGCATTGAGGATGAGGCTCTTGCGCTCCTCGTCCTGCGAGCCAAAGATTTCGTCGAGAACGATGAAATTGATCGGGGCGCCGCCGCTGCGTTCGGCCAGAATCTGGCTGATGGCTACGCGCAGACAGAGATTGGCCAGATCCTGTTCTCCGCCCGAAAAACGTCCCAGCGGGAAAGCGTGGTTGCCGTCGTAGAGGGAGATCTGGTAATCCTCGTCCAGTTCCAGGCGGGTGTAGCGGCCGCTGGTGGTCAGGCTCAGCAGTTCGGAAGCGCGGCGGGCGAGCAGCGGCCGGATGCGGCCGGCCAGCTCGACGCGAAATTTCCTGAGATAGAGATCGAGGGCATCGAGATAGCGTATCTCCTCCTCGGTCTCCCTGATCTCCTGCCGCTTTTTCTGCTGCTCCGCTTTCTGCGTCTGCAGATTCTCCTCCACGGTCAGGCTTCGCACCGCTAATTCTCTTGTTTTGGCATGGCTGGCCTTGGCTGCAAACAGGGCGCTCGTCGCTGCCTTGACCGCTGAATCGGCCTCGCGATAGGCGCTCTCTTCATAGCCCAGTCCGGCCTGAACCGCCCTTTCCCCCTCCTCCATTGCTGTCAGATCGGCGGTCATCTTTTCGGTGCGTTCGATATCCGCCCCCACCTGCCCCCTGCGGCTGGCCCGTTCCTCCAGCATATCGGCCCGGCGCTGCAGGGCTTCCAATTCCGCCAGCTGTGCCCGCGCTTTCTGGTGCGCTTCCCGGTCATACTCCACCTCTCCCAGCGCTGCGAGGTTGTTCTCCAGTCCGGCCGCCTGACTGTCCGCCATCGCCAGCTCCTCCTGCATCCGCGCAAGGGATGCGGAAGCCTCCGTGTCCGCTGTGATGCGCCGCAGCAGAGTCTCTTTTTCGCGGCGGCTGGTTTTGAGCGCCTGCTCCAGCTCCGCGACGCTCTTTTCCGCCTCCTCCTGATTCTTCGCCGCTGACTGCCAGGCGATGCGCAGCCCGGCCAGTTTTTCATCCATCTCCGTCAGGACCAGCTCATAATGACCGGCCAGCTTTTGCGTGCAGGTCGGGCATTCTCCGTCAGGGCCCAGCTTTTCAATCTGTTCCTTTTTGGTGCGCGTTTCCGTCCCCGCCCTGGCGGCCGCCGCTGCCTCGCTTTTCCAGTGCTGCTGAAGCTCGCGCGCTTCGTCCAGGCGCTTCTCCAGCTCTTCCTCCCGCTGCATCAGGGCGGCACGTTCCTCTGTGAGAGCGGCGAGTCCCGCCAGCCTGCTCTGCGCCGCAGCGATGCGCTCCCGGCTGGCGGCGGCGATCTCACCGGTCTGCTTCAGCAGCTGAAGCAGACCTTCGCGCTGCACCTGGCGCAGCTCCTCTCCATCCAGGCGCTCCTTCTCCCCCCTCACCGCTGGGAGTCCCTGCAGGGTTTTGCGCAGGGTCTCCAGTTCCTCTTCCGCCACAGCGATCGCTTCCAGATCCTCCCGGCTGCGCTGCAGGGCTGCAAGCTGCTCTCTGCGGCTCGCCTGCCAGCCGAGAATCCTGTTCTCGTGCTCCTGCCAGACGCCGCGCAGCCCGGCAAGATGATCCAGCACTACGCGCGCTTCTCTGAGCGCCTCTTCCTGCGCGGCCACTGCCTCGGCTTCCCGCGCCATCGCCTCGTTCAGCTGGAGGCTTTCCGCAGCCGCAGCAGCAATGCGCTGATCGAGCAGCTCGGGATCGACGAGGGCGCTGCGCATGCCTTCGATAAATTTGTTCTTGCCGTTGCGGTCGGCGAGCACGCGTTCGCGAGCCTTGTCAATCCGGTCGATGTTGATCAACCGGGCGATGCTCTTGCGCCGCTCCTCAGGAGACATGGCCGAGAGGGCGGCCAGTTCGCGCTGCCGGGCGAAGACTGAAGCGAAGAAAGAACGGTAGTCGAGACGGAGAAGGTGCTCGACATACTCGTTGACTCCGCGTTCCTGGACCGCATCGGGGGAGGCTGCGCCCGCCCGGTAAATCGCCGCCTCGGCGGTGGCGTTTTTACCCTTGAGCTGGCGCAGAATGCGGTATTCCTCGCCCCCGTACTCAAATTCGAGTTCGACCGAGCAGGTCTCGCTCTCCGCAGCAAATTGGGAACGGATGTCCCCCTTGCCGGTCCGGGAGATGACATTGCCATAGAGCGCCCAGCCGATCGCCTCAACCAGCGTGGTCTTGCCCGCCCCGTTGCGGCCGACGATGCCAATGATGTTCTCCGGGCACTCCAGATCCGCATATGCAAAACGGCGGTAGTTGTGGAGCGTCACTCTTCTGATGATCATCTCCGCCTCACTCTTCATCCTCTTCCAGATAGCGGCTGCCGATCCGGTAAAGAATCTCGCGGTCCAGCTCCATTTCCGGCAGCGACGCGACAAAACGGCCGAATTCCACCCCCAGGGAGTCGAAATGGAGGGAGGGGGAGTGGGTCATGGCATCTGCTGCTTCATAACTGATGGATTTTTCAAGATGAAAGGCAGCGGGAAACATCTCCTCGAGGAGACGCATGTCCATTCCCAGATACTGGCTCTCCTCGACCTCCGCCAGAGTCAGCTGGACGATCGCCCCCTCCGGGATGGCGCGCGCCTCCGCTGCCACGTGGTCATAGATCTCCTGCAGTTTGAGGCCGCGGCAGGCGATGGGCTTGATGCGCACCATCTGCCGCGCCGTAACCGGGTGGTAGGTGCGCTCCCCGCTCGCCAGATCGAGTTCGAGAAAGCCGCACGGATAGCCGGCCTGGTTCAGGCTGGTGCGCTCGGTCGAGCCGCAGTAACTCACCCGTGGAGCCACATCGACTCGGCGGTGATAATGGCCCAAAGCGACATAGTCGAAGAGATCGGGGTAGAGGAGCGTGAAATCGGGAAGGCGCTGCTCATTGAACTCTCCCATGCTAAAGCTCTCGGTCTGGGTCCAGATGCCATGCGTGACGAGCAGGTTGCGCACCGCATCACCCCTGATCTCGACGCTCCGGCAGGCGATCTCCAGCTCTCCGCTCAGGGAGCAGTGCGGGATGGCGTGGATATCCAGACTCCCGAAAGAGAGCCGGCGGTACTCTCCTTCGAAGACGCAGTGGATGTCAGGGAAGAGTGCAAGCGACTCGAAAATGGAGCCGGTGCTGCGGATGCGCGGGGTTTCATGGTTGCCGGAGATCATGACCATGGGGATCCCGGCCGCGCTGACCCGCTGGATTCCCGCCAGCGCCACCCGGATCGCCCGGTTGCTCGGTCTCGGCGTATGGAAAAGATCGCCGGCATGAATAACCAGGTCGGGCTGCAGCGCGATAATCCGGTCTATACTCTCTTCCCAGGCGTCATAAAAGTCCTGCTCCCGCTGGTTGAGCCCGGTGCGCGGCGATATTTTCCCGTATTCGGAATAGCCCAGATGGGTATCCGAAAAATGGCAGATGCGTTCAGGCGCCAAAACAGCTCCTCCGCTCATTTGCTGAATCGGTGCCACATGCTGTGGCATCACTTATACATATTCATCCCCCTGCCTGACGGATTCCACAGCCACCATGGCGGGAGAGGGAAATGGGGTGTTTGTTATTTTTAGGTTTACATCTTAAAATATTCGCCCGGTTTTGCTCATTTCAGGCATGTTCTTTGCTTGCAGCTGTATGAAAAACGTCACCACATTAACCGGGATAGTTCAGGAGAATAAAGGACCAGCCTATATGAAAAAAACCTTGTTGATCATTGCGCACGACAAGCAGCTTTTGACGCTTTTCAATCAGGCAGCGCCGAACCTTGGCTTTGAGCTCCATTCAACACGGGAATATGATGAGGCTGTGCGCATCCTGGGCGAACTTTCTTCTCTGGACGCTGTGCTCCTCGATGCCGACACTCTGCGCGCTGAACTGCCGAAATCGATCAGCGAGATCAAATCCCTCGCGGACAATACCCTCATCGTGCTGCTGGGTGCCCTTTCCGCTGAAGAACTGGTCGACTGCGTCAAAATGGGCGCTGACGGTTTCATTGAAAAGCCGGTCCACAAGGCAGAACAGGTGCTGCGCCACATCGAGCATCTTTTAAACCAGCTGCAGCATCGCTCCTCTACGCCCCAGCATGATTCCGACCTGGGCATGGCCGAGGCCCCCATCCTGGTCGGGCAGAGTGAACCGGTCAGGGAGCTGAAGAACATGGTGCAAAAGGTCGCTCCGCTTGACGCTACCGTGCTGATCACCGGCGAAACCGGTACAGGCAAGGAGGTGATCGCGCGCATGATTCACGTCATGGGGCCCAACCGGCACAATAATTTTCTCGCCGTTCACTGCGGCGGTATACCCGACACTCTGCTGGAAAGCACCCTCTTCGGCCACGAGAAGGGCTCCTTCACCGGCGCCTACCGCACCCACAAGGGCTATTTCGAGATCGCCGACCGGGGCACCATCTTCCTCGATGAGATCGGCGACACGACCCCCTCCTTCCAGGTCAAGCTTCTGCGTGTTTTACAGGACAAACGGTTCCGGCGCATCGGCGGCACTGAACTGCTCAGCACCGGCGCCCGGATCATCGCTGCCACCAATCGCGATCTGCGCAAGATGGTACATGAGGGGCAGTTCCGCGAAGATCTCTTCTTCCGGTTGAATGTCATCACCCTGCGCATGCCGCCCCTGCGCGAACGCCCCGATGACATTGCACTGCTCATCCGTCACTTTGTCTCGGTCTATTCGAAAAAACACAACCATCTCGGGGTCTATCTCAAGCCTGAAACCATCGAAATACTCACTCATCAGCCCTGGCGGGGCAATGTGCGCGAGCTTGAAAATGTGATCGAGCGCATGGTCGCCCTCTCGGACTCGGACTGGATCGGCCCCGATGAACTGCCCGAAGATTATCTCGGCCGGGAGGAGAGCGCTTGCCCGGAGACGGGCGGATTCCACTCCTATGCGGAAGCGAAAAACCTTTTTGAAAGGGAATACATCACCCAACTGCTGCTGCAGTCCCGGGGCAACATCTCCCGCGCGGCCAAGATGGCGCAGATGCCGCGGCAGAATCTCCACCTGAAGATCAAGAAACACAAGATCAGATCTGATCAGATCCGCTCATCTCGCTCGGCCGCGGAAGCGGTGGAAAGCGAAACCTAGCGCGCCGCTTCACCGTGCGGGGGATCAGGGGAGAGCCAGGCCAGAGGCCAGCGCCAGGTTTTGCCGTCTCCGGTTTCGATCACCGCGCGCAGGGAGGGCCGGCGCAGGAGCCGCACCAGCCGCACCGGTGCGTTGAGATAACGCTGCCCGGGGTCAAAAGTGATCCAAAGCTGCGCGCCCGGCGCCAATCGCGCGAAGCGCTGAATATGGTCCATCTTGGCGGCGACGTAGCGCTCCCGGTCGCCGCAGCCCAGCCGCAGCGCCGCGCTAAGGAGCGCAGCGCCCTTGCGCCAGAGCCAGGCCGCCTGTGCGGCCGGCATAAAATCGAGAGGATTCAGAAGCTGCCAGAAAGTCGGCCCGCGACGGGTCCTCTTTTTGGCTTTTTTTTTGACCGTCCGCCGGCTCTCCACACCGGCGCCCAGTTCACGGCAGCGCTCGGCCGCCCAGGCGTTGGCACCGTGCTCCCCTTCACGGGGATGCAGACCGAGATGATAGCGGCGGTAATGGTGCAGCTCGTGCGCGAAAAAGAAGGCGAGATGGTCGCTGAACCGGTCAAACCGGTGCTGCCAGCCGTAGCGGTCCAGCTGACTCAGGGGGTAGGCGGAGCCGTCATCCGGCAGCAGCAGGCGGATGAGCTTGAAGCGCCCCGGCAGTTCCGGCGGAGTTTCCCACTCACCGCTCAGGCGCCATTTGCCGCGAACAGCATAAAAATGGCCAGGATGCAGCCACTGCCGCACATAGGCGGTTCCGCCGCTCCAGGCTGAGCGGCGGACGAGATGAACAGCGACGACCAGATCGGCGGTATCGGTCTCCGCTGCGACACGTTCGAGCAGCCGGTGCAGCTCTTCGGGAGAGGAGCTGATGCGTTTCCAGCTTTCGCGTTGGGGGAAAAAATAGATCTGCATGAAAACCGCTGCCTCCCCGCACTGAACCTATGAACCGCACCGTTGACGGCCACTCCTCGCCGTCATCACCGTTTTCCCTTGAGATGGCGATCGAAGAAGAGCTGGGCCTTGCGGCGGATGACGGGCTCCAGATCCGACTCCAGCAGGGCGGCGGCTGGCTGCGTTGTCGCAAGCCAGACCAGCTCCTCCGGCGTGCGCAGCCAGCCCTTCAGGAGAGGAGTGATGGTGACAGGGGCGGGATCCGGGACGACGAGCGCCAACCGGGGATGGCGCAAGGTGCTGTCCGCCGCCGCCAGAGGCGCCTCAATTTCCTGCGGCGAGGCGACCCAGAGCAGGGCATGAAAAGTGGAATCGGCCAGCAGGGCGGCCACTCCCGGCCAGGCCCCGAAGATGATCACCCCCGTTTTTCCAGCACGCTCCATCTGCGCGGCGGCCCTCCGGAGCAGCTGTGCGGCGGCCCCGGTATCGGGCGGGGCGGCCACCCGGACCCAGAGGAAGCGGTAGCCCAGCCGGCTGCTCTTTTCCATAAAACGAAGGACGGCCTCCTCCGGAATCTCCGGCGGGGTGAGAAGGAGCAGATCGGCCGGGCGGGACTCTGGCTGCGGGGTCAGGCGAAGCGCCGCTGTTTCAGGCATGCCCAGATCGACGGTTTCGCGCGCAGGCGGCGCGATCCCGGCGCCGCCGCAGCCCATCGCTGTCAGCACCAGCGCTATCAGGCTCAGGTGTAGCTTCATCGGATTCTCCATTGATTTCGGCGTAATATACGGCTTCGGGGGGCAAAATTAAAGCACTATTTTACGGGGCACATTCTCCTTGCATTAAAGGCGGTTGATCGCTATATTTTTGCCAGGTTTCGAGCTGATCACCCAATATGGAGGAATAATGGAATCCGGAAAAACGTCCCTGCCTGAAAATGCCTATCGCCCTCTCAAGGAGGGGGAGAAGTATGAACCGGTGGTGCCGGTAGCCAAGCCCCTGCGCGAAGTCACCGCCTATTCGCTGATCTGGGGTCTTTTTTATGCGGCGCTCTTCTCCATGGCCGCCGCTTATCTCGGGCTCAAAATCGGCCAGGTCTTCGAGGCGGCCATTCCGATCGCCATCCTCGCCGTCGGCACATCCGTCTTTCTCGGCCGCAAGAACGCCATGTCCGAAAATGTGATCATCCAGTCCATCGGCGCAGCCTCGGGGGTAGTCGTCGCAGGCGCCATTTTCACCATACCGGCCATCTATATCCTCAATCTCGATGCCAAATTCTATCAGATCTTCCTCGCTTCGCTCTTCGGCGGTTTCCTCGGTATCCTTTTCCTGATCCCTTTCCGCAAATATTTCGTGCAGGAGATGCATGGCCAGTTCCCCTTCCCCGAAGCCACCGCGACCACCGAAGTGCTGGTAGCCGGTGAAGCGGGCGGCGATCAGGCCAAAATTCTTCTCAAGGCCATGGCGATCGGTGGCATCTACGATTTCATCATCGGCACCTTTCACTGGTGGAGCGAAGTCTTTGAGAGCCGGGCTATCCCCTTTCTCGCCGGCATCGCCGACAAATGGAAGCTGGTCTTCCGCCTCAATGTCGGAGCCGCGGTCACCGGTCTCGGCTATATCGTCGGCCTGAAATACTCAGCCATCATCGCCGCAGGCAGCTTTGTCTCCTGGTTTCTGCTCGTGCCCCTGGTTCACTATTTCGGCGCGGGGCTGACGGCCACGCTGGGCAGCACGGCCACCACTCTGATCAAGGATATGTCCGCCGAGGAGCTCTTTTTCACCTACGTGCGTCACATCGGCATCGGCGGCATCGCCATGGCGGGGATCATCGGCATCCTCAAATCCTCCCGCATCATCGGCGGAGCGATGAAGCTGGCCTGGGTGGAGATCACCGGCAAGCACACCGGCGCGGAAAAAAGCCAGAACCGGATGGAGAAGGATCTGCCGATGGGGATCATCGTCGCAGCCATCGCCCTCACCGCCGTGCTGATCCTCCTCTTCTTCCAGTTTGGCGTCGTCCACAACTGGCTCCAGGCTGTCGTCGGCCTGCTCATCGTGCTGATCATCTCTTTTCTCTTCACCACAGTGGCCGCGCGCGCCATCGCCATCGTCGGCACCAATCCGGTCTCCGGCATGACCCTCATGACGCTGATCCTCTCCTCCTTCATCCTGGTCAAGATCGGCATGACCGGCACCGCCGGGATGATTTCGGCCCTCATCATCGGCGGCGTCGTCTGTACCGCACTCTCGATGGCCGGCGGATTCGTCACCGATCTCAAGATCGGCTACTGGCTCGGCACCACCCCGGTCAACCAGGAAAAGTACAAATTCCTCGGCACCCTGGTCGCCGCCGGGTCGGTGGGATTTGTGATCATGATCCTCAATGAGACCTATGGATTTGTCGGGCCGGAGGCCCTGGTCGCCCCGCAGGCCAACGCCATGGCGGCGGTGATCAAGCCGCTGATGTCCAACATGCCGGCCCCCTGGCTGCTCTACGCGGTCGGAGCCATCTTCGCCCTGGTCCTGCAGATGATCGGCATACCGCCTCTGGCTTTTGCCCTCGGCATGTACATTCCCCTCGAGCTGAACACCCCGCTGCTGGCCGGCGGCCTCATTGCCCATCTGGTCTCCACCGCCTCCAAGGATGAAACAGTCAACAACAAACGCCGTGAAAAGGGTACCCTCATCGCCTCGGGCTTTATCGCCGGCGGGGCCATCATGGGTGTGCTTTCGGCCTTTCTGAAATACCTGGGCTTCGACAAGGTCTCCTTCATCATCCCCCTCATCACCCTCGAGTGGGCGGAAAGCCACAGCGGCCAGCTCCTGGCTCTCGCGCTTTTCGGGCTGCTCTGCCTCTATTTCTACCGGGACTCGAAAAAGGTCTCCTAGGGATCACCGGCTGCGGGTGCTGCATGGATGTATCCGCAAAAAAGTAAAAAAAAGGCTGCCTCTTGCGAGGCAGCCTTTTTTGCTGCTCATGCACGGTCGATGTGAGATCCATCGATGTGTCTCCCCTATTTGACGGCCAGGCTCTTTTCCATCCCGTTCTCCTTCTCCAGTTCGTCGGCGAGCGAATTCAGAACATGACGGACAGTCTTGTTATTATCCTTTCTGGCTTGATCCCTCATTTCAGCGATGGCCGAAGGGACTTTGGTCTTGGCCAGGGCCTGGGCGGCGATCATACGCACTCCCGGCACCTCATCGGTTTTCATCAGATCGACAAGCACATCAGCCGCCTCCTTGCAGCAGTTTTCCCCCACCAGTTCGACGATGGCTGCGCGGATGTGGATTTTCTGATGCTTGACATAGGGCAAAAGTTTCATAGCCGCTTCTTTGTCGACCGGCTTCTGATCCAGCGGGTTACCCTCAGCAGCAGCCAAAGGAGCTGCCGCGATCAGAGCCACCGCCAGAATCCTCACAAACAGATGGCGTTTCATGGTGTTCCTCCCTTCATGCAAATAAATTCCTGCCGCACAACTGATATCTCCTGCGGCCTTCACTGCAGGACTATGCAAGGAGGATGCCAGAAACTGAATGCAAGCGAATTTCCTAAGTATTTGTATTTATTAGACCATTATTTAGGGTCCGGATGAGAGATCCCCTCCCGGCCGGTACAATTCCCCCGGGTGGAACCTTTGGTACCAGTCTTTTTGGCCGGGCTGGCCTGCGGGACGAAACCATCTAAAACAGGGATTATTGGAGGCTGTAGCGGGCGATCTTTTCCCGGAGGGTCTTGCGGGCGATGCCGAGGATGCGGGCGGCCGCGCTTTTGTTATGGCCGGTCTCCGCCAGGACAGCAAGAATATGCTCCCGTTCCCGAGCATCCAGGCTCTGACAGGCCGGAGAAGCGGCCGGGAGGGCGGCGCCTCCCCGGCACGGCAGGGTTGCGATCGCGGCGGCGCCGTTGCCAAGGATGACCATGCGCTCGACGATGTTGATCAGCTCGCGGACGTTGCCGGGAAAGGTATAACTTCTCAGCCAGGAGTCGATTTCAGGGTGCAGCCGCCGGTGCGGCAGCCGGTATTTGGCGGCGAAATGGCGGGCGTAGTACTCCGCCAGCAGTGGGATATCTTCGGGGTGTTCTCGCAAGGGCGGGAGTTCGATTTGCACGACATTGATGCGGTAAAAGAGGTCCTGACGGAAGGCGCCGGAAGCGATCGCCTGAGGCAGTTCCTTGTTGGTGGCGGAGATCAGGCGGATCCGGCTGTGCAGATCATGGTTCCCTCCCACCCGCTGAAAAACGCCATCCTGCAGAAACCGGAGCAGCTTGGCCTGTACCGCCAGGTTCAGATCACCGATCTCATCAAGAAAAAGGCTGGAGTTATCAGCGTACTCGAATTTGCCCTTTTTCATGGCCAAGGCGCCGGTGAAGGCTCCGCGTTCATGGCCGAAGAGCTCGCTTTCAGCCAGTTGTTCAGGCAGGGCGGCGCAATTGACAACGACCATATCGCGGCCGGACCGGCGGCTCTGCTGATGAACAGCGCGCGCTACCAGCTCCTTGCCTGTTCCGCTTTCACCCGTGATCAGGACTGAGGCATCTGTGGGGGCGATGCACGCGATTTTCTCCTTGATGGCCAGAATCTGGCGCGAGCTGCCGAGCAGGCAGGCACTGCTGCCGCGGCGCTGGTAGGAGGCCAGTTCGTCCGGAATTCCTTCGCAAGGCCCTCCGGCGGGAGCCGGGGAGGGGCTGGAACTGCTCAGCATAGCGATCAGAACGCGCAGGGCGTCGATCTCGTCGCTGCTGTAATCCATGCCGCTCTCTTTCTTGCCAAGGGTGATGACGCAAAGAGTGGCAGGATCCCTGAAAAATGGAATGCGCAGTTCGCACTCCGGGCAGCGCCCCGGCGTCCGGTTTTCATAGAGGACGAAATACTCCCTTCCTCCTTCATCCGCGAGAGTCAGGAGTTGAGCGCCCGCTTCCAGACTGGCAGCCAGATTCCCGCTCCGTTCCAGGCGCGGAGCTTTGTGGCAGGATCGCAGCGCACCCTGGTGTTCATCGAGAAACAGATCGAGTGTGCGCAGATCGAAGACGGAGAAAGAAACGGCTGAGCAGGCCAGCAGGCGCGTCAGGCAGCGCATCACCGCCGCGGCGGTGGCGGTCAGATCCGCAGCAGCGCAGATCTCCTCCGCAGCATCCGCCAGTCCGGCGACCAAAGCGCTATTCTTGCATATTGGGCTCTCCACACTCTGCTATACTGTCCGGAGCGCCAAAATGTTTCTTTTCAGGCGAGGCGCTGCAATATTTCCATGCCGCGCACCAGAACATCGTCGGCGACGGCGAAAGAGATGCGAAAGTGGGTGTCCCGCCGGGAAAAATCCTTGCCGGGGATGATCAGGACGCCGGCATCCCGCGCCCGCTCAAAAAAAGCAGTCGCGTTGCCGTCCGGAGCCTTGGGAAAAAGATAGAAACTGCCGCGCGATTTGTGCAGATCGTAACGGGGGGAGAGCATATCGTAGCAGAGATCGCGCTTGCGCCGGTAATTGCCGCGCTGCTCGCTGTAATCGACCTCAAAGGCTCGCAGGGCGGTATATTGGGCGACCGAGTTGGTGCTGGCATAGGCGTACTGCTGGAGCATGGCCATACGGTCGATCACCACGGCCGGACCGGAGACGTAGCCGAGACGCCAGCCCGTCATGGCGGCGCTCTTGGAGAAACTGTTGACGAGGATGGCGTCGTCGGTCAGATGGCCGAGGCTGGTATAATCGCCCTCGTAAATGAAAGGGGTGTACACCTCGTCGGAGATGATATAAAAGCCGTGCCGGTCGGCGAGGGCGACGATCTTTTCCAGTTCATCGCGCGTATAGATCGCTCCGGTCGGATTGTTGGGGCTGTTGAGGATGAGGGCGCGGGTACGTTCGGTGATGAGCGGCTCCACCGCGCTGGCCTTGATCTGGAAATCGGGATAGGTGTCGACGCCCACGGGAGTGCCGCCGGCCATATAGACGATGTTGCGGTAGGCAACGAAATAGGGATCGGGGACGATCACCTCATCCCCATTGTCGACCAGGGCCTGAATGCTCAGCAGGAGGCCGCCGGTGGCCCCGGCGGTGACAAAGAGATCATCGAAACGGATCCCCTCCGCGGTGAGCTGATCGGCGATGAGCTGGCGCAGCTGCGGGATGCCGCGCGTCGGAGTGTAGCGGTTGTGACCGGCAAGGATCGCCTTGATCCCCTGCTCCTTGAGAAACATCGGCATGTCAAAGTCGGGTTCGCCGATCGACAGGTTGATATATTCCGGATGGGCATTGGCGATCTCGAACACCTTGCGGATGCCCGAGGGTTCCAGATTGGCGACGCGCGTCGCCAGGGCGTGTTTGGTCCGTTTCATGAGTTCATCCTAATTGTCGAATTCCGTGAAACGCGTCTCCTCCATCATCCAATCCAGATACTCCCTGGAGCCGTCCACGACGGGGAGGGCGAGGATTTCCGGAACCTCATAGGTGTGATGGGTCTGAATCCATTCGACCAGATCCTTGAAATAACGCTTGCGGCACTTTACCTGCAGCACCACCTCCCCGGCGTGCTCGATCTTGCCTCGCCAGTGGAAGAGAGAATGGACCCCGGGGATGATGTTCGCACAGGCGATCAGCCGCACCTTGAGCAGTTTTTCAGCCAACTCTTCGGCCTCCCCGAGAGTAGAGCAGGTGGTCATCACCAGAAGAAAAGATTCCATACGACCCCGCTAAAATTGTTTGATTAGAAACTTCTGTACTGTACATTATAGCGCCGGCCGACGCCGAGGAACTTTAGCCCCGCGCTGGCGTATCAACAAGACAATTCACTGCCAGATCAGCGGCCGCCGGCGCGCTCTCCCTTATCAAGCAGTCAATCGAGTTCCCGTTATGGTTTATGGTCTATGAATTCAAATTACCTGCGGCTGGCCACGCTCATCTCCCTGCTGTTTCATCTCGGTCTGGGCCTCTTTTTTTACCTGTGGCATTTTGAGCAAACCGCGCTGCCCTCCGAAGAGGTGGCCGATGTGGCCTTTATCGAACTGCCCGAACCCATCATCGCCGAGCCCGTTCTCCCTGAATCCGCCGAGACCGGCGAGGCCCTGGTCACAGAGCGCCCTGCTCCCGGCCCGGTTGCGGAAACCCCCATCCTGATACCGGAACTGCCGCTCACGACTGCGGCCGGGGAGGAGACCATCATCTGGCCCGCTCATCTGGACAGCCTCCTGGCGATGGCGGACAGCGTCGCACGCACCCGGCAGCTGAGTGCCAACTCTGTGCCCGAGTTTTACCCTGTCCCCATCCCCCTTGTCCCTTACCGCGAGGAACGCAAAAAAAGACCAACCCTCTTTCCCCTTGAAAGGCTGTCGGGTCAGCCCGGGGCCTATCCGGACCGGGCCGCGGAGGAGCAGTACCGCCGCGGAACCGGGGGCTACCAGCAGCCTATCGATCTCATGGCCCTGGCCGCAAAAGGAGTTCAGGCCCTGGAAAAGGCCATCGGCAAGGACAAGATCCCACCCCCACCCCGCCTCCGCAGAGTGCCGACCCGGGAGGAGCTGGCAGCCCTCTGCGTGATCTGGGCCCGCGCAGAACCGACCGAAACCGATATCTACCGGGATCTGGACACGGAGATCAAACTCACCGCAGACGACCTCCATTCCGTTCTTGACGGCCTGGTCCGTCAGGGGCTGCTCGAGCAGGAGATCGTCTCACCCCGGCAGGAGTTCACCTTCATGACACCGCTGGGCGGAAAGGGGGTGGAGATGAAACGGCTCAACCTTCTTAATCGCGAATACCGCTATCGCAGCCGTATCGACCAGGAGCATATGATGCGTTTCCTCCAGGCCGCGCACTATTACGTCAGCGCCACCTCGCGTCCGGACAGCGCCGCCCTCACCAGCCAGATCCGCGGTCATATTCAGCAGCTGCTCATGACCACCCCCCAGCCTTGACCACCGCAGCGTTATAGCCAGCCCATCTTTTTATACCAGGCGGCTGCCGCTGTCATTCCCGCCTCGAGAGTGATCCGCGGCCTGAAGCCCAGTTCGGCGCGGGCGCGCCCGTTGCTGCAGACCCAGCCCGGCTGAAGCATCTCCGCCACCTTGTCGGCGTTGAGCAGGGCGGGCTTGCCGGTGATGCTGCTGCCCAGACCGCTCACCCAGGCGACCGGCTTGAGAGCCAGGACCGGCACATGCACCACCAGCGGCTTTTTCTGCAGGGCCGCCGCGATGATCGAACCGATGGTGCGCCAGTCGCTCGCCTCGTCGGCGCTGAGAAAATAGACCCGGCCCCGCGCCTGTTCCGACTCGCCGGCGAGGATCATCCCCTCCACCAGGTCATCAACATGGACAAGACTGATCTTCATCCGCCCATCCCCGAGCAGCAGCAAAAGACCCCGCGCGACGGATTTGAAATAGACATAGATGTCGCGGTCACGCGGGCCATAGACCGAAGGGGGGCGAACGATGGTCGCGAAACGATCGCGGGCATACTCCAGCACTGCCGCTTCGGCGTGGAGCTTGGCGCGCCCATAGAGAGAGATCGGCCGGGGCGGATCCTCTTCGGTCAGGGCGCGACCGGATGCGCTGGGGCCGGCGGCCGCCTGGCTGGAGACAAAGATGAAGCGCTGTTCCTCTCTTCCCGAGCTTTTGCACGCCGCCAGCAGCTTCACCGTCGCTTCATAGTTGCCCCTGAGGTAGCCGGCCTCGTCGCGCGCCTTGGTGACGCCGGCCAGATGATAGACGCGCTCCGCATCGGCGACAGCGCCACCCAGATCGCGCGCACTGTTCAGATCAGCATAGACATACTCGACCGGCAGATTCCCGAGCCAGGTCAGATCGCTGCTGCGGCGCACCAGACAGCGGACGCTGTGGCCATCGCGGAGCAGCCGTTCCACCAGGGTACTGCCGATAAAGCCATTGCTTCCCGTAACCAGAATTTTCATCGCTCTTGTCCACCCTTTCCATGAAGAGCTAAATTACATCATTCCTGTGCCAATTTCAAGCAAAAGCAGCGTCCTCTTCCCTCTCGCGGCGGCAGGAGTCACTTCTCACCGCAGGCCGGCTTCCGCCGCATTGTATTGTACTAACGATAGTTTAAACTTGACTTTGAGGCCGTCATTGGCTATATTTTATCCTGATATATCACTCGATTGTGCAATCGTTTTCCATATCTTCTTGACTGCGGGCCAAAGCCCACCTTTTATTCATCATTTACGCCAGATATATAGTTCAAGACCCGGAAACGGGCCCAGGGCCATTCAGCTTTCAGCCTTTTCATGGAGGCACCCCATTGGCAGACTTGTTCGATAAGTGCAAATCCGCGACTGTTTCGACCCGCGCGCGCGAGGCCATGGAACAGGGCTGGTATCCCTATTTTAAAGCGATAGATTCCGGCGCCGATACCGAGGTCATGATCAAAGGCCACCGCCTGATCATGATCGGCTCCAACAATTACCTGGGACTCACCCAGGATCCGCGCGTTAAAGCCGCTTCCATCGCGGCGATCGAAAACTTTGGCTCGGGCTGCACCGGCTCGCGCTTCCTCAATGGCACTCTCGCCCTGCATGAAGAGCTGGAGGCCCGCCTCGCTGATTTTATGAAAAAAGAGGCGGTGCTGATCTTCTCGACCGGTTTCACCACCAATCAGGGCACCATCTCCTCCGTCGTCGGCCGCAAGGACCTGGTAGTCGGCGACGCTGAAAACCATGCCAGCATCGTCGATGGCACCCGCCTCGCCTTTGGCCAGGCCTACAAGTATCGCCACAACGACATGGCCGACCTCGACCGCGTCCTCACCAACAACAAGAAAAATCACGGCGCACTGGTCGTCAGCGACGGAGTTTTCAGCATGGGCGGCGATATTGTCGACCTGCCGAACATGGTCAAAGTGGCCCGGAAACACGGCGTACGCATCATGATCGATGACGCCCACTCGCTCGGTGTACTCGGCGCGCACGGCCGCGGCACCGCTGAGCATTATGGCCTTGAGAATGAGGTCGACCTGGTCATGGGCACCTTCAGCAAATCTTTCGCGTCGATCGGCGGCTTCATCGCGGGACCGGAGGAGGTCGTTCACTTTATCAAACACACCTCTCGCGCCCTGATTTTCCAGGCCAGCCCGCCGCCCGCTGCGGTGGCCGCGGTGATCGCCGCACTGGATATCCTCATCAGCGAGCCCGAACGCCGGGAACGGCTCTGGAAAAACGTCACCAAAATGCGCGAGGGCTACCAGCAGCTTGGCTTCAACACGGGCGTAAGCCAGACCCCGATCATCCCTCTTCTCATCGGCGATGATGAAAAGACCTTCAATTTCTGGAAAGCGCTTTACGAGGCCGGCATCTTTTCCAATCCCGTCATCAGCCCGGCGGTCCCGCCCGGCCACTCCCTCATCCGCACCAGCTATATGGCCACCCATACAGATGAAGAGCTGGACAAGGTGCTGGAGATCTGCGGCAAGGTGGGCAAAAAGCTCGGCATCATCTGATCGCAGGCGCTGCGCTCAACCAGTGCGAAACTGCAAAAAAAAGGCCACTCTGAGAGTGGCCTTTTTCATTTTCATCGGGAACCGCTCTAAAAACGCAGCGGTCAAGCGGGGTCAGTCCAGCCAGTAGAGCATGCGGCCGCAGTTCTCGCAGGTGAAGATCTGTTCATCCTCGCGCCCCTTGACCCCGATGGAAGTGGGCTGGCGCAGAAAACAGCCGAGGCAGATATCATTTTTCACGGGAACGATCGCCCGTTTGAGCTTGCCGCGCAGCCGCTCGTAACGGAACAGCAGGGGTTTGCTGATGCTGGTTGAAAGCTCCTCGCGCGCCTTTTTGAGCTCTGTGTATCCGGTGACGGAAAAGCCGAGCTTTTCCACATCGCCGACCTCTTCAATCATCAGGTCAATGTCCTGGAGGGAAACCAGGAGTTCCAGATCTTTTTTGATCATCATCACTCTCCCGTTATAATGGCAATAAAGTCCTGAAAGGTGTCCACTTTCATCAGTTTATCGCGGTTGGCCTTTTCGTTGAGGATGGTGACCAGCGAGCCGAGGATGGGCAGGTAGACGTTCCCCTCCTCGTTGGGCGGTGCAATCACCATAAAAAAGAGGTGCACCGGTTTGCCGTCGATGGCATCAAAATCGATGCCCTGATCCGACTTGCCGAAAGCGATGAGGACGTCCGCCGCTGCTGTGGTCCTGCCGTGGGGTATGGCCACGCCTTTACCGATGCCGGTGCTCCCGAGGGTTTCGCGCTGGTGCAGCATCTCCAGGACAATGTCACGGTTACGGATGTACTTTTCCCTGACGAAGGTGTCGAGCAATTCGGCGATAGCCGCCTCTTTTTTCACCGAGTTCAGCCCGGCCAGGAAGAGGTTGTCTTTAAAATACTTGGCCAATTCGGATCTGTGCATATCATCCCTCCATGGAGGTTAGGGCAGTTAATAACGATACTGATCTATATCTGATCCGGCAGAGTGCGCCTCTCCTGGTTGAGCAGCGGAGCCTTCGCCCGGGGGCGGGCAAAAGCGGCCACCTCTTCGATGAGTTCTCGCAGAGCCGGAATCACAAAGATATGATCAAGATTCAACGCCCCCAGTTCACGCGCCAGGATATGGATCTTGCGATGGAGCGGATCGGTTTTTTGCACCAGCAGGACAGACCGGTCGTCGATCCGGCATAATCCGCCGTTAAAATCGCCTTTCTCATAGCGCACCTCAACATCGAGGGTTTTCGCCAGCGTCTCCAGGGCGAGGAGGGTCTCCTCCTCGCTCATGTTCAGAGCACTTTTTGCTGGTTGCTGTGCTTGAGCTTTTCCACGACCCATTTTACTTCCTGCGATTGGTCCTGCTTGCAGATCAGCAGTGCATCCGGCGTATCGACGACGATGAGATCCTCGGCGCCGATCACAGCGACCACGCGTCCGCTCGCTTCGATATAGCAGTTCCGGCACTCTTTGACGATCGGGTCATTGACCAGGATATTGCCCTCTTCATCGTGGGTCGAGATCTTGTAGACCTCCTGCCAGCTGCCGACATCACTCCAGCCGAAATTGCCCTCGAGCACCATGACGTTGCTGGCATGTTCCATGATGCCGTAATCGATCGAATCGCTGTGGATCTGTTTATAGACCCGCTCAGTGACCTGCACTTCCCTGGCTGTGCCGATGGCCTCGCCGATCTCCCGGAGACCGGCCGCCAGGTCGGGCATAAGATCCTCGATGAGGTGGAGAATGGTAGCCGCCCGCCAGATAAAGATGCCGCTGTTCCAGAGGAACTCGCCGGTCGAAAAAAATTGCTCAGCCACCTCCAGGGTGGGCTTTTCGGCGAAAGCACGGACCCGGAAAGCCTTGCTGGCAGGGGGGCCGAGCTGAGCGCCGCGCTGGATATAGCCATACCCCGTCGCCGGATAGGTCGGTTCGATGCCGATGGTCGCCAGGGCATCGGGGTTGTTCTTGATCAGCTCGACCGCTTCCTGGAGGATCTGGGCAAATTTTTCCGTATCCGAGATCAGATGGTCGGAAGGCAGGACCATCATCACAGCCTCCGGATCGCGCCTTTGCAGCTGAAGGGCCGCCAGGCCGATGCAGGGAGCTGTATTCTTGCCGAAAGGTTCGATGACAAGTTGTGAGGAGGGGAGCCAGGGCAGCTGCGCATTGAGAAGGGGTACCTGATTCCGCGTCGAGACGACATAAATTCTGTCGACCGGGATGATCACCTGCAGCCTGCGGCTGACCGCCTGAATCAGAGTCTCCTTGCCGACAAGAGAGAGATACTGTTTGGGCAGGGACTTGCGACTCTTTGGCCAGAAGCGGGCTCCCACGCCTCCGGCCATAATGAGTGCAAAGGTATTTTCCATGACGCGCATTTTAGAGATGGGGTTCGATTTTGCTTAATAGCGCCGCCTTCGAAACCGCCCCGACAATCTGTTCGACCACTTGTCCGTTTTTAAAAAGCAGCAGGGTGGGGATGCTGCGAATGCCATACTGGGTCGCAACCTGGTGATTTTTGTCCACATCAATCTTGCCGGCCTTCATTTTTCCCGCTTTGGCCGCGGCAACCTCTTCCACAACCGGTGCAATCATCTTGCAGGGTCCACACCAAACCGCCCAAAAATCGACCAGCACAGGCACGCTGGACTCCAGTACCTCTTTGGCGAAGGTGGCGTCTGTCACCTCGATAGCATTTCCCATCTCTACTCCCTGATTTTGTGGATACTCATATTCATAGCCTGCGAAATTAAGAAGAATTGACCATATTTGCAATAGAAAATTGCTGCCTGAACGGGACTAATCCCACTTGTTCAGATGCATTACCCCCTGCCCGTGCGTCTCTCCGGCGGTAAGGTAAAAACGCAGATGGGAATGGTTGAGGCTCCATCCCCGGCGCAGCAAGCCGGTGATGAGAAGAGGATACCAGGTGGAAAGACGGAGCACGATATGAGAGCATCCCGCCATGCCGGCGATCGAACATAGAAAACGCTCCAGCCTGGCGGCATCGGTCTCGCCGGGACCCACCACCGCCATGATCCGCCCCACTCCCTCCTTCTCCTGGACCGAAACCGGCACCAGCTGCAGCGCAGCGAAGAGTTGCGGCTCCTCCCCTGCCATCTCCAGAAAGGATTCCCCGAAACGCTCCCTATGCAGCAGACCGGCGAGATGCAAATAATCGGCCTCGATCCGGTTGGCTGCGAGAAAAGCCGGCAGACGGGCGATAAAAAGAGCGGGATCCTGCGCATAGCGGACGATGGCCGGATCCAGCGCTCGCATCCGCCCGGGCTCAACGGCACGACTCAGGTCGACCAGCAGTGGTCCCGGGGTATAGCCAAGACCGCTGTAGAAGGCGAGGTTGTACAGGCTGCCGGCATCTGTCTCCAGCCCGATCAGGCTGCAGCCCAGCCCGCGCAGCGCTTCTTCGCATCGCTGCAGCAGCGACCGGCCCAGCCCCTGCCTCTGACTCTCAGGAGAGACCGCCAGAGGGCCGATCCAGCCCACCCGGCCCAAACCGTGCCCAAAGACCGCGCCGCAGAGCCCACCCTCCGCCTCCACCACCCAGCAGCTCGCGGGTGCATCCTGCAGATAAAAACGCAGGAATTCCATCCGGCAGAGCGCCAGCTCCGGACGCCTGAAACCCTCCTCGCGCCGCGCCGCAGAAAAGGCACGAATCAGCAGCGCATTCACCGATGGCAGATCTTCAATCCGCATCTGGCACAGATTTGTCGCGGCCATACCTCTCTCCCTCGCGCAGTACAACCCTCTGAGGCAAGTTAAACAATGATCGGCAAACCAGCAAGGAGATTATTCCCTGCACGTGCAGGTTCAGCTTGACTGATAGAGTTTGATTTGCTATCTTGTAGAGGAACCATCCTAATGTTTTGCGGAAGTCTATCCATATCGAAGGGAGAGGCTATGCTGACCTATGAGAAGCGAACCGACCGGTTCAGCGGCGAAGAGTACATAGAAGTCCCTTTCAAAGGAGAACTCCTCACCGAACACCCCATCTTCAACAAAGGAACTGCATTCCCCGAGGATGAACGCCAGAGCCTGGGCCTCTGCGGTCTTCTTCCCGAGGCAGTCTCCTCGCTCGCGCTGCAGAAACAAAAGACCTACGAAAGCTTTTGCGCCAAACCGGATGAACTCGAGAAGTACATCTTTATGCTCTCCCTGCTCGACCGGAACGAGACGCTCTGCTACTCCCTCATTCTTGACCATCTCGAGGAGATGCTGCCGATTGTCTACACCCCGACTGTCGGCAAGGCCTGCCAGCAGTTCAGCCATCTCTTCCGCCGCCGCCGCGGCCTCTATGTCACCGCCAACAACATCCATCACATCGATGATATCTTCAGGAACGCCCCTTTCGCCAACATCTCCCTGATCGTGGTCACCGACGGCGAGCGCATCCTCGGACTGGGCGATCTCGGCAGCAACGGCATGGGCATCCCGATCGGCAAAATCAGCCTCTATGTCGCCGCCTCCGGGCTCCATCCCGCCTTTTGCCTGCCGATCCAGATCGACGTCGGCACCAATAACGAGAGCCTTCTCGCCGATCCCCTCTATATCGGCTGGCGTCAAAAGCGTCTTACCGGTGATGCCTACGATGCCATCATCGAGCAGTTCGTCAACGCCGTCCGCCGCCACTTCCCCCATGCCCTGCTGCAGTGGGAAGATTTCGGCAAGGGCAACGCCTTCCGTATGCTCGAGCGCTACAAGGAACGGGTTTGCTCCTTCAACGACGACATTCAGGGCACCGGTTCCGTCGCCACAGGCGTGCTCCTCTCCGCCATGAAGATCAAAAAGCAGAAATTAAGCGATCAGCGCTTTGTCATGTTCGGGCAGGGACAGGCGGGCCTCGGCATCGCCCGGCAGATCTGCACAGGACTGATAATGGAGGGCTTGAGCCGCAAGGAAGCGGAAGATCGCATTTTCGGAATCGACAAGGATGGCCTGCTCCTCAAGGGGATGCCCATGAGCGAGGAGCAGCAGATGTTCGCCAAGGATCCCTCTTTTGTGGCGAACTGGACCGTCGCGGACCGGAGCCATATCACCCTGCTTGAAACCATCAAGAACGCCAAGGCCACGGTGCTCTTCGGCGTCACCGGTCAAAGCGGCGCCTTCAATGAGGAAATCCTCAAGGCGATGGCCGCCAACGATCCCCAGGCGATGATCATGCCGATCTCCAATCCCACCATCAAAGCCGAAGCCACACCCGAGCAGGTCGTGGCTGCGGCCGGCCCCAACGTTCTTATCGCTACCGGCAGCCCGTTCAAACCGGTCAAGGTCGAGGGCGGGGAAAAAATCATTTCACAGTGCAACAATCTCTATATCTTCCCCGGCGTCGGACTCGGAGCCCTGATTTCCGGCACTCCCAAGGTGACCGACGAAATGTTCATGGCCGCCTCCCAGGCCCTGAGCGATCTGGTCTCGGCGGAAGATCTCAAGGCCGGGCGCATGCTGCCCCGCATTGACAAGATCCGCTACGTCTCCGCCCAGGTCGCGCTTGCGGTCGCCAGGGAAGCCCGGCGCAGCGGCCTCGGCGTCCGCGCCGACGATGAAAGACTCCTGCAAATGGTGATGAACGCGATGTGGGAGCCGAAATACCTGCCCTTCCGCCTTCCCGAATAGAGCGGCAGCACTGATAAAATGAAAAAGTGCGGCATGCCCGTGGGGAATGCCGCACTTTTTATTTTATACGCCAGGTTTCACCTGGCACCTCAAAAGCCTGCAGAACACGCCTTCACCGCGCTCACCCGCCCCCGCTCACTCCCTGGAGAGCATCCTTCGCACCGCCAGCCGCCAGCCAAGGTAAATAAGGATAACGATCGGAAAGAGCCAGATGGGAGAAAGCCAGAAAACAGCGATGATCCGCAGCCGCGCCAGGAAAAAAGCGGCCGCAAAAACGACTGTCATGAAGAGCGCCAGTCCGCTCAGCCGGGTGAAGCCCGGCACATAGGCAAAATCGACCATCTGGCGGTAGAGGTAGAGCGAAATCGCCATCCATAACGGCGGCAGAAAGGTAAAAAACGGCAGCTGCAGCAGATTGGCCCGCGCAAAGATGAGCAGGTAGGCCAGGATAACGCAGTAAAAAATCCCGGGGATCATGGTCAAGAAGACCGGCAGGCTCATAAAGCGGTGCGCCCAGAGCGGCTTGTTCGATTTCTGCAGCACATAACAGACGATCAGACTGACCAGCGTGATCACGATCATCGCGAAACCCAGCATCTGCCACTCGCGCGCCAGGCCAAGCAGCACATCTTCCAATGTCGGTGGTCTTGTTTCCATCTTCCGCTCCCTTTCCCGCTCTGGCGGTTATGCGGTGATCCCCTGCAAGAATATTGACAATTCACGGCAAAAAGTCAAGAGGATAGTTTTCTGTGCACCGTGCCCCGCCGGAAAAAATTATTTTGTTTTTTCGCCGAAAGACTTATATTGAAAGGTTCTTGCAACCGCCCGGGGGCAGTGAAGCGGACCTAGCGGGAGACGGTTTCTCTTACCTTCAGGGAGCAGATGGCGAGCCAGGATGACCGCGTTGTACTGCTGATCAGCAAGCTGGAACGCGTCTGCGCCGGCGCCGCCTCCCAGCAGGAAGCCGATGAGGTGATTCGTGCAGCCCAGGCCCTGAGTGCCGCCCATCTGCGCATGCTCGAACGCTGCGGCAAACATCTGCGCGAGACCGGCCGCGAAGTGGAATACGACCTCCTGGCCTCAGACTGCATCGCGGAACTCTTTCAGCAGAGCGAACCCCGCCGCTTCCCCAAATTGACCGCCTATTTCGCACCGCTCTTCGCCGCCGGCCGCCCCACAGAAGAAATCTATAGTGCCCTGATCCGCCTCATCACCCGCCTGACCCGGCAGCATGCCATCCGCCTCTTCCGCCAGCGCGATCCTGAGGGGGCCAAATTGTGGCGCAATGTGATCCAGGCCGTGAGAAAAAATCCCGGCCTGACCTTGAAGCGTGAGATCGGCGGCTGGTACATTCTCTCCCGGCAGGAGACTGCCGCGGCTTACTACCAGCCGGATCCTCAGACCGTCGCCGCCATGCTGGGACGACTGCTGATTGATCACCGGCAGCTCGGCCCGGCACTGGCCAGCCTCTATGCCGAACTGGCCGCAAAAAGCGGACGGCCGGTCTGGATCGCCGTGGCGGACATCACCCGCATCATCCGCACCTACAGACGGACCGCCGCCGGAGCTGCGCCCGCTCTCCCGCCGGAAGAGGAACCCGAGTGGGCTGTCTACAGCCGGCTCTTCGAACAAACCCTGGCGCAAATTCGCGAGGAGCTGATTGGAAATTATCTCCGCAGCGGGAAAATCACCCCGGCCGAAGGTCTGGCCCTCTATAACGCCCTGCTCGCGCGCAGCCGCTGCCTGCTGGAACAGGAATCAGAGAACGGAGACCGCACCCTGATCGCTGCGCACTGGCCGGAGGGACTGCCCATGACCGATCCGAAAAAAATCTTCACGATCTTTGATTATCTGCTGCGGATATTCAGGCAGAAAATGCAAAAAAAAATTGAACAATTTTTCTGAAAACCGGACCGATGTGCCTATAATAGTATTGCATGAGGTCCGTAAAAGGCTGACAGCATGGTATGTTTTACTGAACAACAAATTGAAAAAATGGTCTGGGGGGAGGCAGCAAGCGACGAAACAGGATGGGGACACCTTTTTCATTGTGACCGCTGCCGCGAGCGTTATCTGGCGCTCACCATTCTGCATCAGGCCACGCTTTCACCCTTGTCCGCTTCCTCGCATGCCTTCCCGGCAAGCCCGGCTTCATCAGCCGCCCGAACCATCAGGCTGCTGCCACTGCAAACCGGCGCGCAGGGAGTTTCCACATCTCCGCGTCTGGCTGCCCAGGGGGAGCAGCCAGACGACTCCTATTTCGTCTCCAGTTTCGCCAATGCTAAAGCCGGCATGATCGGCCGGCTGCTCTTTCATCGCCGGACCCGCCACCTCACCCTCTATCTCATTGCCGACACGGGCCAGATCGCCGAAGGTCTGAAAGTGACGCTCGATGACGGTTTCCTGACCGGATACCCGGACCATCATGGCTGCCTCGACTTTGGCGAACAACCGGAGAGACGCTTCAGCAAGATGGAGCTCAGCACGCCCCGCGGTATCTGCAACCTCGCACAGACCATGCCTGTGCCTGAAGACCGGGAGCAAAAACGGCGGATCGTTCTGCCCGGCCATCCCCTGGCGGAAATCGACCTGACCATCGAATGCCAGCCGGAGGGCACCCGCTACATCATCACCTGCACAGGTGAAGCCTCAGCGCCTGACACGGCGGAACTGGACATAGTCGGCATCACCAGCAAACGCATCCTCCCGGTAAAAACCCACGCGGGCGCCGCCCTGCTGCAGGTTGAGCCGGATGAAGAGATGCTGAAAATTCATATCTACTGACATGCCCGCAAATCACACCCCATCCCTGCTCGAGCTCGAGACCAGCGCGCTCCAGCTCGCCGACATTCTGCACAGTGACGCCTCCCTCGAAGGCAAACGCAGCCGTTTCTTCTCTTTTTTTCTCGCCGTCGCCGGATTTTCAAATCAATCCGCCATGCGCTCTTACTATCTGCAGTTCAGCCCCTTCCTCCTGCCGCTGTCGCAGGGGCTGACCGGCTGCAGCTGCGACCCCGCGGAGCTGTGCCTCTGGCTGAAAGTGGCCGATCTGTTCAAGTCCTCCGCCCCGGAGAATCCGGACGCCATCGATGCGGCTGAACACGCGATTCGCCTGACCGCCATTCTTAATGCCCTATACGCCGCCGACGAGCACCTTGCCGCCCGGCTGCTCGGCATCAGCATTCCGGAAGAGACTGCGACCCAACCCTCCCGCCTGGAAGCGGCCCGCAGACTGGCTGCTCAGGCTCCCCTTCCGTTCGGAGAGGAGCTGCTGACCTTACTGCGGAACCGGGAAGGGCAGGACTCCGCCCACGAACTCCAGGTTCTGCTCATTGACGACAGCTCAATTATTGATCCCGGCGCCGAACCCGCCGGCAGGATGCTCCCGCTCTACGCCGAAGCGCAGGAACGGCCATCCGACGCCGATGAAGATTCTGCCCTGATCAACAACCGGGCCGGCTTCGGCCGCCAGGCCATTTATTACACGCTTCAGGATGGCCTGCTGGCGGCGCGGGCGCATATGCCCGGGAGCACGGCCCAGCGCTTTTATGCCGTCCATTACTCCCTGCCGGATAAATCAGCGGAAATCAGCGGCACCTCTCTCGGCCTGGCGGCCGCCCTGCTGGCCTGGGTCACCAGCCGCAACCGCCACTACCGCGCAGAGGTCGTGCGTCTGGCGGCCTCCGCAGCAGTGACCGGCGGCATCCGCCCCGACGGCACCGTGACCGCCGTCGACAGCCGCACCCTCAGCGCCAAGATCCGCGCCGCCTTTTTCTCCCCGGTAGAACGCCTCTTCCTGCCGGCGGCCAACCTGGCTGAGGCCTGGCCGCTGCTCGCCGCGCTCGAGCAGCGGTATCCCCGCCGGCGCCTGCTGCTGCAGCCCCTGGAGACCCTGCAGCAGGCCCTGCAGGACCGCAATCTGATTGCAGATCATAAACCAGCCGTGCCGCAGCGCGCCCTGGCCGCCCTGCGCCGTAGCCGGCATAAAATCCTCCTCACCGGCATTGCGGCAGCCGCGGCATTGGGACTGCTCTTTGCCACCGTGCCAGCCCTGCAGTGGTGGCGCGACCCCCAGCCGGCGCTGGCCGAAGTATCCTCTGATGAGATAATCTTTAAAAACCAGGCCGGAAAGCGGCTCTGGTCGCACCAACTGGGATTCACCATGCCCACCAGCGACCGCGATAATTCCCGGGCTGTGCAGCTGCTCATCGATGATCTGGACGGCGACGGCCGGCGCGAAGTGCTCTTCGGCCTCAACGAAAATTCGCACCTCGAACAGTGCGGCATTCTCTTCGGCTATGATTACCGCGGCCGCGCCCTCTGGCCGCCCATCAAACTCTCCCGGCCGCTGGAGAGCCTGGGCGGAGAACAAATCGCGGATCACTTTTACTTCAGCCCCCTCCTGAGTTTCCACATCAAACCTGACCAGCCCAAAATGATCCTCTTTTCCATTGGCTCCATACATACCTTTGCCTCCAGCCTGGTTTTGATCGACAGCAAGGGCAGCCTGCGCGGATCCTACTGGAATTCAGGTCATATTCCTGCCATCACAACGCATGATGTCAACCGCGATGGCCGTATGGAGATCATCGCCGGGTTATACGGCAATGAGGAGGGCCGGGCGCGGCTGGCTGTTTTCGATCCTGACGACATGCAGGGGGCCTCTCCGCAGAGCAAGCCCGAATACACCCTGAGGGGAATAGCTCCCGCCCGCCACCTCCGGCTCTACCGCTTTCCCGCCTCCCCCTTCTGGGAGCCCGGCGCTTACCGGGACACCGTAGCACTTATCGATCTCCTGGGCGAGCTTGTGCGCGTCCATCTCGCCAATAACGGCATGGTCAAGACCGCCACGGGAAGCCTTGGCGAATTCCTGATGTACAGGTACACATTCTCGACCAGTCTGGAACCGATCGATTTCAGTGATCCGCCCGACCGTTTTCTCGCCCGCTTCCGCGATATCTTTGGCCGTGAATTCAGTGCCGCCGACCGTGCCCGGCTGGAGGTCATCGATGAATGGGACGGCAAGAACTGGCAGCCCCGCCACATCGGCGCCGAAAACGGGCAGAAAAATCCCCCGGCACCCCGTCAGCAGCCGCAACTGCCATAGCCCCGTGCACCAACCGTCACCTGTCCCGCCCCCCCGGGGAAAACTTTTGCATCCTTGAAAAAACTTTTCTATATTACGGCGCCCATCAACCCCTTAACCGCCAAAAAGGAGCGCCACGGCTATGATCCCGATTTTGCACGGCCTGCTCGGCCTGCTCTTCGTCACTTTTCTCGCTTTTCTCTTCTCCACCAATAAGAAAGCCATCGACTGGAAGCTGGTCCTGATCGGCATTCTGCTCCAGTTCGCCTTCGCCATTCTGGTGATCAAGACCGCGATCGGCCGAGACATTTTCGCCTGGATCAGCGGCCTCTTCGTCGCCCTCTTCAGCTTTGCCGCCGACGGAGCCCAGTTCGTCTTCGGCCCCCTGGGCAGGGGCAGCGGCGAGGGCAGCCTCGGCGTGATCTTCGCCTTCCAGGTGCTGCCGACCATCATTTTCTTCGCCGCCTTTATGGCCGTCCTCTATCACCTCGGCATCATGCAGTGGATCGTCAAGGGCATGGCCTGGGTGATGCAGCGCTTTATGAAAACCAGCGGGGCGGAAACCCTCGACGTGGCGGCCAATACCTTCATGGGCCAGACTGAGGCGCCCCTGGTGATCCGCCCCTATCTGTCGAGCCTGACCGAGTCGGAGCTCTACACCATCATGGCCAGCGGTATGGCGCACATCTCCGGCGGCGTGCTGGGGGCCTATATGCAGATGCTGGG
The DNA here is from genome assembly GCA_035388125.1 of bacterium. Lineage (GTDB taxonomy): Bacteria > Zhuqueibacterota > Zhuqueibacteria > Residuimicrobiales > Residuimicrobiaceae > JAKPUX01. The sequence continues at coordinate 29,557 of DAOOPF010000011.1, forward strand.
CATCGCCATGGCCAAGGCGCAGGGGGTGCCGGTCGACCAGTCCCAGCTCTTTTTCGCCGGCCATTTGCTCGCAGCCTCGATCATGGCGTTTCCCGCCACCCTGGTGGTGGCCAAGATGCTCGTCCCCGAGACCGCCGAGCCGATGACCATGGGCACAGTCAAGCTCAAGGTGGAGAAGAGCAGCGGCAACGTCATCGAGGCGGCCGCGGGCGGCGCCGGCGACGGCCTGCGTCTCGCCCTCAACGTCGGCGGCATGCTCATCGCCTTCATCGCCCTGATCGCCCTCATCAACGCCCTGCTCGGCTTCATCGGCAGCTCCACCGGACTCAACAGTTTTCTTATGATGCACTTTAACAAGCCCCTCAACCTCGAGCTGCTCTTCGGCCTCGTCTTCCAGTTCATCGCCTGGATCATCGGCGTCCCCTGGAAAGAGGCCCTCGATGTCGGCAGTCTGATGGGGATCAAACTGGCGGTCAACGAATTCGTCGCCTATCTCAAGATGTCCGATGTCGTCGCCGCCGGCCAACTCTCGACCAAATCGATCGTCATCGCCACCTATGCCCTCTGCGGCTTTGCCAATTTCGCCTCGGTCGCCATCCAGATCGGCGGCCTGAGTCCCCTGATGGAGAACCGCCGCAGCGATATCGCCCGGCTCGGGCTCAAGTCGGTGCTGGGAGGCACCATCGCCACCTGGATGACCGCGGCCATCGCCGGCATTCTGACCAATTAAGGAGAAGCAGGATCCATGAACAAGAGTGAAACGTCCAGATACCGCTGGTTCGTCACCGGCGACATCAATGGTTTTTTCGGCCTGATGTTCGACAACCTGACCGTGCTTTCGTTCCTCGCCGGCATCCTTATCTTCGCCTTTAAATATCCCGCGGACATCGTCTACACCCGCATGCTGCCGGGCACGGCCTTCGGCGTCCTCTTCGGCGACCTGGTCTACACCTGGATGGCCTTTCGCCTCGCCAAAAAGAGCGGCAAAAGCGATGTCACCGCCATGCCCCTCGGCCTCGACACCCCCTCGACCATCGGCATCGCCCTGGTGGTGCTCGGCCCGGCCTTCATCGGCCTGAAGAACGAAGGTCTTTCCGAACGCGACGCTGCCATGATGACCTGGTACATCGGCATGGCGACGATGATCTTCATGGGCGTAGTCAAACTGATCTTTTCATTTCTGGGCAGATGGGTGCAAAAGATCGTCCCCCAGGCCGGCCTGCTCGGCTCCCTGGCCGGCATCGGCCTCGGCCTGATCGGCGTAACCCCCCTGATCGACATCTTCGGCATGCCGGTGGTCGGCCTGATCGCCCTCGGCCTCATCTTCTACACCCTGGTCGCCGGCATCCCTCTGCCGGGCAAATTCCCGGGCGTCCTCGCCTCGGTCCTGATCGGCACGGCCGTCTATTATATCCTCGGGCCGCTCGGTCTCGCCGGCGGCACCTACGCCGGCCCGCCACCGCTCGACCTGCACCTCGGCCTGCCCCTGCCGACACTTGACTTTTTGAAAGGTCTGGCCCCGGCGGTGAAGTACCTGCCCCTGGCCATCCCCTTCGGCATCCTCACCGTGGTCGGCGGCATCAATGTCACCGAGAGCGCCCGCGTCGCCGGCGATGATTACAACACCCGCAGCATCCTGCTCACTGAAGCCCTGGCCACCCTGGTGGCGGGTATGTGCGGCGGCGTCGCCCAGTCGACCCCCTACATCGGCCAGCCCGCCTACAAGAACATGGGCTCACACGCCGGCTACACCCTCCTAACCGGTATCTTCGTCGGACTCGGCGGCATGCTCGGCTACGTCTCCTTCATCATCGAACTCATCCCGCGCGCAGTCCTCGCCCCGATCCTGGTCTTCGTCGCCTTTGATATCATCGCCCAGGCCTTCCAGGCCGTGCCCAAGCGTCACGCCCCGGCCGTCGCCTTTGCCTTTTTCCCGACCGTCCTGCGCCTGCTGGCAATCAAAATGGGCACCCCGGAACCGATTCCGGCGGAGAAATTCAACGAACTGATGACCGCCCCCGGCAAGGCCCTGCCGGAACTGCAGGTCATCACCGCCCTCGGCAACGGCTTTATCGTCACCGCCATGCTCTGGGGGGCCTTTCTGGCCGAGCTGATCGACCGCCGCCTCAGGATCTCGGCCCTCTATCTGCTCAATCTGGCCATCTTCTCATGGTTCGGCGTCATCCATTCGGCCATGCCCGATGGCTCGATGTACCTGCCATGGCAGCTCACCGGCATGGCGCAGCAGGTGCCCAATCAGTTCGCTCTCGCCTATCTCTGCCTGGCCGCCATCTTTTTCGGCCTCTCTTTCACCCGGGAGAGCAAGGGACCGGCCACGGGCATGGCGCACTGATCATTCAATGTGAACTTTTCGGCAGTGGCAACGTATCAGAGAGTGGAGATTTCTTCAAGGAGGCGTTATGAAATTATCCACGCTTGCTCTTCTCGCCCTGCTGGTCAGCAGTCAGTTTCCTGCACCCGCGTCCGCCCAGGAGGAGGTCGCAGACAGCCTCGCGACGGATGCCAAAATCGACTCGGTCTATGAGCTGCAGAAGCGCATGTATGGCGAGATCAGGAACGAGCCCCTGGCAGGTAAAAGGTTCGGCGTCGAGTTCAATTTCTTTCGCGCCCTGATCATCGACGAGGATGTCACCCTCAGCGGCAGCTTTTCCCTGTTCGATGTGGACCGGAACGCTGAAATCGCCTTTCCTTTCTATTTCGCCAATCCCGAGGATGCGAAGAATCTGCAAGAATGGACGCTTGACTGCCACTACCGCTATTTCCTCGGCAATACCCGCAACGGTTTTTATATGAGCGGATTCGCCCGCTTCGCCCATCTGGAAGGATATGAAGGCGAAGATGGCCCCTGGCATACTGAACCACTCCGCAGCACCGACATCCACACAACCCAGGACAAGCTCGGCATCGGCATCGGTATGGGCTACCGCAAATTTTCCTACAAGGGCCCCTACTGGGGTTGCAGCTTCAGCTTCGGCCGCTATATCACCGGCCGCAACGACATTTTTCACAGTGACTGGGGCAATATCGCCTCTTTCAACAACGACGACGGCAAGTTTATCATTGACATCGAACTGTTGAAATTCGGCTGGGCCTTTTAGGAATCCGATGAAACGACTCTTCCGCGCTGCGCTCCTGATCGCGTTTGCTGCCCTGCTCGTCTATGGCTATGCGCGCTATATCGAGCCTAACCGTCTCGTCGTCCGTTCCGTCCGGGTCACGGCTGCAAACTGGCCCGGCGGCGGCTCCCCCCTCTCGGTCGTTCAACTATCCGACCTCCATCTGCCGACAATGAGTCCCGGTTTGCAGCGCAAAGTGCTTGATGCGGTCCGGGTGGCCGCGCCGGAGATGATCGTCATTACCGGTGACCTGTTCAGCACTTCCAGAGTGATGGAGCCCGACAACCATACGCAGCTGGCCGTAGAGCTCGACCAGATCAGTCGCTTCCTGGCACAAATGCAGGCGCCGCTGGGGATCTGGGCGGTCCGAGGCAATCACGATCTTGGCGACGACAAGGAGGTGAGCGACCGGCTCGTCCATTTGCTGCGCGGGCAGGGCATCCATCTTCTCACCAACCAAAAGGCCGTGATCTCCTGGTCCGGCCGGCAGATCGCGCTGCTCGGCCTGGACTTTTCCGCACGCGATTCCGCGGTGGTCCGTCCTTTCACCGCGCTGCAGGAGGCGGAAGAATTCTTCCTGCAGTCCGGCCCCTCCAAAAAGAATTCCTATACCCACTATTGTCCGGATGGCGCCGATTCCCCCTGGGCCGATTATACCCTTTCCGCCCGCCTCCGGGTCTCCAATGACAAAAAAAGCGGCGCCGGGGTCACCTTTTACTCACAAATGGACCAGGGGTTGGACCACTATTACCGGCTGCGCTGGTCGCCGACGGAGAACGGGTTTCGTTTTTCGCCGCACAATGCCGCGCTCACCCATGGCCAGATGGAACTTCCGGTCGCGATGACCGCAGACAGCTGGTACCATTGCAAGGTGGAGGTGCGCACCGAAGCGCGGCAGACCCGCATGGCCGCAAAAGCCTGGCGCGAGGGCGAGGCGGAGCCGGAAACGTGGCAGGCGGTCGCCTTCGATTCATCGGCCGCTCGCCTGCAGGCGGGCACGGTCGGATTGTGGAGCATATTTAACGGATTGCACCGCTTCGACGACCTGCTGGTGGTCTCGGAAAAAGGGGATACGCTGCTGCAAGAAGGTTGGGAAAAAGCGGGCCGGCCGTTCAAGCCGGCCGCATGGATAGATTTTCACTATAACGAGCCGGCCCTGCCCCTGCTCATGACCGAAGTGCCGGACCCGGTTTTCACTCTGCTGCTCTGCCACGATCCGGAGACAGCGGCTGCAGCGGCCGCTCTGGGCGTCGATCTCATGCTGAGCGGCCACACCCACGGCGGTCAGCTGCGGCTGCCGCTGCTGGGATCTCCAGGTCTCAAATACAGGTATGGCCGCAGCTTCATCAAGGGGCTCTATCGCGTCGGGGCGATGCCGCTCTACGTTCATGCTGGGCTCGGCGTGGTCTATCTCCCATGGCGTTTTCTCGCCCCGCCCGAAATCGCCCTCTTTGAGATCAGCGCGCCGTAGGCCGCAGCCGCTCCACCGGCACGCTGCAGAGAAAACGCAGCAGCTGTTTGCCGGTATTGCGATACTGGTGGACCACATCCGGCGGCACCAGGATCGCCGTTCCGGCCGCGACCGGATGAACCTGGCCTGCGATCATCACCTCGCCCTCTCCCTCCAAAACATAATTTTCGTGCTCATAGGAATGGGCGTGTTCAGGCGAGTGGCCGCCGGGCTCGATCTCGATCATGCGCATGTTATAAACCGGCGCCCCGTCGGACGCATCGCTGATGAGCACGCGAATCGACGTGCCGGGGGCCGTAACATAGGAGGCGCCGGTTTTAATCCGGTTTTAAGCGCGATTAATTTTGCAAAAAAGTTATTGCAATTCCTACCGCTCCTTTATACATTCATCTGATCTTTCCCGTTCAACAAACAAGGAGTCCTGCATGAAGACACCAAGGTTTCTGTTTGCTTTGCTGCTGATCTGCGGCGTTCTGCCCCTCTCCGCCCAGACCAAAATCTTCATCGACACCAAAAGCGGTACCGAGACCATCAGCCGTCACATCTACGGCCATTTTTCCGAACATCTCGGCCGCTGCATCTATGACGGCCTCTGGGTCGGCAAGAACTCCGCCATCCCCAACATCAACGGGTTCCGCCAGGAGGCAGTGGCGGCCCTGCTCGAGATCGGCATCCCCAATCTGCGCTGGCCGGGCGGCTGCTTCGCCGACATCTACCACTGGCAGGACGGAATCGGTGATCCCAAAAAACGACCGCCCATCCTCAATTATCACTGGGGCAATGTCACCGAGGACAACAGCTTCGGCACCCACGAGTTTCTCGAACTCTGCGAGCTGCTCAATTGCGAGCCCTACCTCGCCGCCAACGTCGGCACAGGCACCCCACGCGAGCTCAAGGATTGGGTGCAGTACGTCAACGCTTCCGGCACCAGCCCGATGACCCAGCTGCGCGCCCGCAACGGCCGCGCAGCTCCCTGGGCGGTCAAATACTGGGGCATCGGCAATGAGGTCTGGGGATGCGGCGGCAACATGGAGGCCGAGTATTATGCCAAACTCTACAACCACTACGCCACCTTCTGCCGCGATTACGATGACACCCGTTGCGTGCGCATCGCCTGCGGGCCCTATGGCGGAGACACCACCTGGACCGCCACCCTGCTGAAACATATCAATCGCGGACTGCTGCAGGGCATCTCCATACACTATTACACGGTTGCACGCGGCGACTGGGCCAAAAAAGGCTCAGCCACACTCTTCGGCGAGGAGGAGTGGTTTGAGCAGCTCAGCGCGACCCTGAAAATGGAAGAGGCCGTTGAGCAGAACAGCCGCATCATGGACCGCTACGATCCACGCAAGGAGATCGCCCTGATCGTGGATGAGTGGGGCAACTGGTACGACGTCGAACCGGGGACCAACGGGGGCTTTCTCTACCAGCAAAACAGCCTGCGCGACGCCCTGGCAGCGGCGATCAATTTCAACATCTTTAACAACCACTGCGGACGGGTCAGAATGGCCAATATCGCCCAGACCGTCAACGTCCTGCAGTCGGTCGCCCTGACGCGCGGCAGCGAACTGGTGCGTACGCCGACCTTTTACGCGTTCAAGCTCTTCCGTCCCCACGCCGACGCCACCCTGCTGCCCAGCCGCATCGAACCGGCGGTTTACAGCTTTAACGGCAAAAGCATCCCGGCGGTGACCGTCTCAGCCTCCAAGGATAAAACCGGGGCCATCCACATCAGCCTGACCAACGCCGATCCCAAAACCTCACAGGAGATCGTCTGCGATCTGCAGGGCTTTTCCCCGGAGCATGTTCAGGGCAAGATCATCACAGCCGAGGCGATCAGCGCCTTTAACGAATTCGGCAAGCCGGAGGCTGTCAACATCCAGCCCTTCGATGGCGAGCGTATTTTCGGCAACAAGATCCTCTTCAGCCTGCCTGCCAAATCGGTGGTGATGCTGGAGGTGAGGTAACTTTTCCCCGGCACCCATCTGACTCCTGGATCAACCAGCTCTCGCTCCCACCTTGACGTTTGCGGTGGGAGCGAGATAAAATTTACCAAAGCCTGGGGATGCAATTTAACCTGATCGTGCTTCTTTTTGCTTGCCATTCATTCGCTTTTTACGTATCATTCATTAATAAAAACATTTGCCTCAAGTGATCTGGAATGTAACCTGGCTAAAATTCAATAATGCCCACCAAAAAAGCCGAGACAAATCCTCCGTCGCGCCCAGGCTATCTTTGGGATTGCGATCTAACCGAGAGACAATTCCAGATGATCCTTGATGGAAAAGAGACCTTTGGAAGACTGGACGCCGATTGGGCAGCCATCCGCCTGCTGGATTACGCCTCATACCCTGAAATTATCCGAAGGCTGGGTTTTCGCAAACTTGTTGCCGGCTGGCCTCATTGGCGCAAACACGTGCGCTCGCAAAGCCGGCGCAGGGGATTTGACTTTCTCACCACCTGGCTGCCGAAAAACCATCCGGAGCTGATTTAGTGGATATTGATTTTTTCATTAACGAGCTCTATCCTCTCCAGGACCAGGTACTCCGTCTTATCAACCGGATTAAAACCGGTTTCTATCTCACGGGCGGGACCGCGCTTTCCCGTGGTTATCTTGATCATCGTTTCTCAGATGATCTGGATTTCTTCGTTAATGACGAAGACCGGTTTTTGTTGTGGGGTGACCGGATCATCCAGGGATTATTACATCCCACGAAATGGAAAGTCGAGGTTTTGTTGAAAGAAGAGCGCTTTATCAGGCTCAATTTAAATTGGAAAAATATCAATTTGAAAATCGAGTTGATTAATGATGTGCCGGCCCATACCGGCAAAATCAAACTTCATCCCCAATTGGGTAAAATCGATTCGGCAGAAAATATACTCGCCAATAAAATAACCGCCGCATTAGACCGCAGTGCTCCGAAGGATCTGGCGGATATTTACGGACTGGTTTGCATCATGAATCTATCGCTCAATGATGCACTGCTCGATGCCAAAAGCAAGGCTGCAGGAGTCTTCCCGGCCGATCTGGCCCGGGTGCTCTGTTCTGTCACCAAGGCAGACTGGGAATCAGTGCGCTGGATCAAGTCGCCGGATGCGGAAACATTCATCTCCCGCCTGCAAAGTTTGGGTCAGAGTCTCATTGTTCCGGCATAGCATGAGCATATCTTTTCGAATTAACTTCTTGTATTCTTTCCTTGACTTTAACACATAAAAAGCTAATATTAAAACTATTAAGCCCCTGACTTCCGCATTGATAACTTCGTCGTGACTGCACAAATGCCAACAGCCTAAATCAAACCATGGTCCTTAACTCAACGGAGGCGGTGAATGATTAAAAAGTGGTTTTTAATCATCAGTACTCTTGTCTGGGCCGTATCCCTGCAGGCCGGTGTCACCGGCAAGATCGCCGGCAAGATCATCGACGTACAGACGAAACAGCCCATCCCCGGTGTCAATGTACTCCTGGAAGGCACCAGCATGGGTGCCGTCACAGACGTCAGCGGGCAGTACACCATTCTCAACGTGACGCCGGGAAGCTATACGGTGCGTGCATCCATGATCGGATACACCACCATGCGCGTTGAAGGGGTCCGGGTCTCCATCGATCTGACCACCCGCGTCAATGTGAATCTCTCCTCGGAGGTCCTCGACATCACCGACGCCATCACCGTGGTGGCGCAGCGGCCGATGATCCAGAAGGACGAAGTAGCGACCAAACACTATATCTCCAACGAGGAGATCGAGCTGCAGCCGGTCGACTCGTTTCAGGAGATCGCCCAGAACCAGGCCGGCGTGGTCGGCAGCCATTTCCGCGGCGGCCGCGGCAGCGAGGTGCTCGTGCTCATCGATGGCATCCCGGTGCGCGACGCCTCCGGTGAATATGCCGGCAACATGGGCGGATTCACCAGCTCGGTGCCCAGCTATGGCATCGAAGAACTCGAGGTCTCGCTGGGCGGATTCGGCGCCGAATACGGCAACGTCCAGTCCGGCGTGCTCAACCTCGCCATGAAAGAAGGCTCCAGCCGCTACAACGGCCGCTTCCGCGTCTCGACCACCGATTTCGGCACCCCCAGCATCAATACCCCCTTTAATCGCAAGATCTACGAGGCCTCTCTTTCCGGCCCCGTGCCGATGGTTAAAAAGGTACTCCCCGGCGCGCTCTCCTTCTCGCTCTCGGGCGAGCTGACCGACAAGGATCACGGCTACTATCCGAATCAGTACACCTACGACCGCACCCTCCAGGGCAAACTGACCTGGCGCATCTCTCCCAATTATAAACTGACCTACGGCACCCTATATAACCAGATGGATTGGGACCAGTACTATTTCTGGGCAGCCAAGTACGGCCCCGGCCCCGAATACCAGAGCAATCAGTACCAGTATGTGGACAATTCCACCCTCTACAACTATCTTTACGTCCTTGATCCCGGCAAGTACAACGACCAGCAGGGCAAGGTCGATCCGATCTCGGGCAATCTGAACGACAAGCCCTATACCCAGATGCAAACCTACTATGTCGGCGGGATGCAGGATTATCTCTGGAACTATGAAAAACGCAGCAATACCAACTACCTGATCTGGACCCATGCCCTCAATCCCAAAACCTACTATGAGGTGCGCGCACAGCACTTTTTCTCCAATTATCACTATGCCACGCCCGACGTCGAGGACCGCGACGGCGATGGCAACACCAAGGAAGATCTGGTCTGGGATACCAGCCAGCCCGGCCCCCATCCCATCTATCGCGAACGGGAGAACAATCTGTGGTGGGTGCGCGGCGACGATCCCGGCTATCTCTATCAGGGCTCCTGGACCCGTTCCCTCAAGGCGGACCTGGTCAGCCAGGTCACCCAGAACCATCTCCTCAAAGGCGGTCTTGAATTCTACAACAACCGCACCAAGGTGGAGAACATCTCCTGGTCGCTCAATCTCGAAACCCTTCGCAAGGACATCTGGGACGAGGATGCCTACGATTTAGGCGCCTATATCCAGGATAAACTGGAATTCGAGGGCATCATCGCCCTCGTCGGCCTCCGTTATGACGCCTTCAATCCCAATGGACTCGGAGACGCTGTTTATTATCCTGCGGATTTCGCCAATCCCTTCGCCGAAGTGGTCGGCGACCTGCCTGTGCTGCTCAATCCGCAGAAACCGACGGTCAAACACCAGCTCAGCCCGCGCATCGGCATCTCCCACCCCATCACCGACCGCGACGTGATCCACTACACCTACGGCCACTATTTCCAGCGGCCGGATCTCTACTGGCTCTTCCGCAACAACAAATATCAGGCCCTCACCAAGGTCGGCAACAACATCGGCAATCCCAACCTCAATCCGGAAAAAACCGTGGCCTACGAGATCGGTCTGGAGCACCAGTTCAACGACGACATCAAGGGTACGGTGACCGGGTATTACAAGGATATCTCCAACCTGGTCGACTGGATGAAATATGTCGGCCGCTCGATCCAGAACATCGAGATGAACGTCTTCACCAACGCCGATTATGGCAACGTCAAGGGACTCGAATTCACCCTGAGCAAGCGCCTCGGGCGCTTCTGGGGCGGCCATGTCAACTATACCTATTCAGTCGCCAAGGGTCGCAGTTCCGACGCCTGGGGCGGCTATGGCAGCTTCACCGACGCCAAGCGCATGAACCTGCTCGACTACGACCAGACCCATACGGTCAATGCCAATATCAGCCTGCGCACGCCGGGCGAGTTCGGCCCCGGGCTGCTCGGGGTCAAACCCCTGGGCAACTGGCAGAGCAACATCCAGTTCAGTTACGGCAGCGGCCTGCCCTACTCCAGCTACGGCACCAACAAGGTCAACGACCAGCGCCTGCCCTGGACCAGCACGACCGACCTCAAGCTGCTGCGTCAGTTCAAGCTCGCCGGCCTCGGCCTCGACCTCTTTATCGACGTCTTTAATCTCTTCGACCGCAAAAATGTCAATTACATCAACAGCTCCCAGTATTACGAAATCACCGGTGATCCCTCCGTCATCATGCTCGACGTGGATGGCGTGAACTATATCCGCAATCCCCAGGTCTGGGACACCGGCCGCCAGGTTCGCGCCGGCGTGGCCATTCAATTCTAAGGGAGGCCCTTCATGGTTACAGTGAATCGATATCGCACCACCATCCTGCTCCTCCTGGCGCTGCTGCTCTGCATCACGCTGACCGCGTGGGCGGTCGACAGCCCAGACCACAAGGCGCGCCTGGCCAAACCCGGCACTTTTGAAATCGCCTCCCCGATCGTGCCCGATAACTGGAAATTCCACCAGATCGGCACTCTCTGGTCGCGAGTGACCAATTTCAGCTACATGGGCGATGACGCCTACGAAGGCCGCACCCCTTCATGCGACTATCCGGGCGGCTCGGGCAACTCCTACCTCTACCGCGGCACCATCTGGCTCACCGCACTGGTCGACGGCACACCCCATTCCACCCAGGGCGATGACCACGAGTTTTCGCCCCTCGATTCGGTGCACGTCTATTCCGGCCCGGGCGCCCGCTCCGAAGAGGACACCTATACCCGCTACTACGACGTCTCCGCCCCACTGGCCAGCGGCCACTTCCCCCTCGGCGTGGAAGTCACTGAGCGCACCTACGCCTGGAGCGCCAGCTGGGCGGGCGATTTCATCATCTATGAATACACTGTCAAGAACGTCGGCGTCGACTCGGACGGCGACCAGCTGCCGGACAAACCGCGCGATCTCGACCAGTTCTACTTCACCATCCGTTTCGACGGCGATGTCTCCAAGCTGCCGAGCTGGGGCGCCGAATCGCGTTTCTGCAATATCGACGATTTCGTCCTCAGCAATGGTCAGCCCTGGGACTCCTGGATCAAGGATTTTCCCCAGATGGCCGGCCGGGACCACACCCTCACCGAGGCCGACCTCGACAGCAGCATGATCTTCATGTGGGACGGCGACAACCCCAGCTATCCGGCCGACAATGGCGTCGATGACGATTTCGGCAACCCCGGCGCGGATGGCAAACTGCAGACCCCCGGCTTTCTCGGTTTCAAGATCCTCAAAACCGAACCCTATCTCAAGCCGAGTTCCTTTCACCAGTGCCAGATCTACAACGATCCCGCCTCCGACCTGGAAGCCTGGACCAAGATGATCTCCGTCCATACCTATGACGGACTCATCTACAGCAAGGGAAAGCCGTACTGTTACGATTTCCGCGGCATTCTCTCCTTCGGGCCGATTGAAAAATTCGCCTATGGCGATTCCTTCAAGGTCACAGCCGCTCTCTCGGTGGGCAGCGACCCGGACAGCGGCGGGGTCTACAGCCTGATGAAACTGGTGAATAATTTCAATACCGCCCAGTTCATCGTCGACAACGACTACAAGGTCTCCTCGGAAGCCCTGGCCCCGGCCGCTCCCCAGGTCCGCCTCGAGCAGGTGCTCGACGGCAGCCAGGTGACCGGGATCAGGGTCGTCTGGGACGACGTCGCGACCGCGCATGCCTACTTTGAAGGCTACAAGGTCTGGAAAGCGGTGGGCAAGAACTCCCAGGGCGCCTATGACTGGATGCCGCTCGGCGCAGGCACCTATGCCACGCTTCCCGGTGGCACCTGGCCGCCTCCCGCCGGCGAGCAGGCCGGCACCTTCGCCCTCGTCGACAACGACATCATCAACGGCTTTGAATACTATTACGCGGTACAATCGTATACGCGCGACATCAACGATCCCATCCCCCTCGGGGTGATCCAGAGCAATATCCTCAACAGCATCAAAAGCATCGCACCGGCCAATCCGGTGGCGAAGACTCTGGACAACGTCAAGGTCGTGCCCAACCCCTATATCGGCAGCGCTGTCTGGAACAATCCCATGCCGAGCGACAATGAGCCCTGGCAGCACCGCATCCAGTTCACCAACCTGCCGGCTGATGCCACGGTCAAAATCTTCACCCTCGACGGCGACTATATCGACGAGATCCAGGCGGGCAAGAGCGCGCGCCGGACCGCCGACAATGTGGTGATCGAAGGAGCCGACAGCGTGGCGGAATGGGATATCATCACGCGCAACAATCAGGAGGCGGCGCCCGGCATCTATATGTATGTCGTCGATTCGCCTTCCCTCGGCCAAAAGATCGGCAAATTCGTGATAATCCAGTAGCGGCCGGCAAGAATCAACCGGAAGGAATTTTAGATCCTTATTAACGAGGATGAACCATGAAAAATACGACCTGTATCATACCCATCCTGATCTTGTTGATCCTGGCCGGATCCGGCTTCGGGCAGACCTTTGCGCCGGTAGGGACCTCGGTGGCCCAGTTCCTCGAAGTGGGCACGGGTGCCCGGGCGACCGGCCTCGGTCAGGCCTACACCGGCATGGCCGCAGGCGCGGAGGCCGCCTTCTGGAATCCCGCCGGTCTGGCGGAGACCAGCGGCCATAACTTTTACAGCTCTTTCAGCACCTGGCCCGCCGACATCTCCCTGATGGGGCTCTCCTACGCCCTCAATCTCGGCAACATCGGCATCGTCGGCATCAGCGGGGTCTATCTTATGACCGACGATATGGAGATCACCACCCTGAACCAGCCCGGCGGGACGGGCGAATATTTCAACATCGCCAATTTCGCCATGGGCCTCTCCTACGCCCGCTACCTCACCGACCGTTTTTCTGTCGGTGCCACCGGCAAGGTGGTCCACGAGAAATATCTCACCAACGGCTACACCACCTGGGCCTTGGATCTGGGCACCATGTACCGCACCGGTTTCCATGGCTTGCGTCTGGGCATGTCGATCCTCCACTTCGGCCCGGAGGTGAACTTTAGCGGCGACTATATCGATTTCAGCGACTCCAAATCCTACAGCGTCAACAAGAGCAAGGAGTTCAATACCTATTCGCTGCCGATCAATTTCCGCTTCGGTGCGGCCATCGATCTGCTCAATAACGATCAACACCGCCTGACCACGGCCGTCGACATGGTCCATCCCAACAACAACCTCGAACAGTATAACATGGGCCTGGAATATGGCTTTAACCAGATGTTCTTCCTGCGCGCCGGCTATCAGATCGAAGCCGATGAGGGCGGACTGGGGCTTGGGCTCGGGGTGCAGACCACGGTGAGTGGCCATCTCGGGCTGGTTTTCGATTATTCCTACGCGGACCTGGGCATTTTAACCTCCGCCCATCGTTTCTCCCTGGCGGTGAAATACTAAACTCCGCCCGAATTCCTCAAAAAAAAGAGCCTCCACGATGGAGGCTCTTTTTTTTAACTTGTACCCACCCAACACAATTTCCTCAAGTCCGGACTAAACCGTAAATAAGAATCCCCTGATCGAAGTTTCGGTCAGGGGATTTATTTTGTGAAGATGGAAAATAACTTATTTCACCAGAACCATCTGCCGCGCGATCTGATGATTGCCGGATCTGAGCAGATAGATGTAGATGCCACTGGTGACTTTTTGTCCATTATTATTGGTGGCATCCCAGTTCACCGAATGGTTCCCCTCATTCATCGTACCCTCGGCCAGGGTCTTCACGACCTCGCCCTTGAGGTTGTAGATGACCAGGGAGACCGTCTGCTTGACCGGCAGGGTATAGGAGATAGTCGTGGTCGGATTGAACGGATTGGGATAGTTCTGGCTCAACTGAAAGCCCTCAGGCATGCTTTCACGCGGCCGATCGGCAATACCGGTCAACATGTTCTCAAAACGCAGGACCTGACCAGCATAAGAAAAAACATAGCCGAAATTTTTGCTAAGGAACAAACCGCCGACAAAATCATCGTCTGGCACAGTCGGCGAAATATTCACTTTGCCCCAGGTGGCACCTAAATCCGAAGTGTACCAAACGCCAATGTCATCCATCCCCATAACAATATTGGTATTGGGAATGGCTACAACGCCATTGACCCAGCAGTCGGAAGCTGTGTCTGGTTTGCTGACCGCTGACCAGGTAGCGCCACCGTCTGTAGTTGCAAAGATATTGCCGGAACGTCCATTGCACATACCCTTATTTCCATCTAGAAATGTTATTGCCCGGATATCTTTGGCGATGATCTCCGTTGGGACTGTAAAACTCTCCCAAGTCAAACCGGCGTCTTTGCTGCGGAAAACAAAAGAGCCATTGTTATCAGATGCCGTTCCAGTAGCCCACATGTTTGGACCTAAAGAGCAGCTGGCCAATCCCCAGCTATAGATGGCCTGTGAAGCCTGCAAATAATCGATTCCAATAATTTCATTCCAGGTCGCGCCTTTGTCTTCAGTTCGACAAAAATACATATTGCCATTGGAATCCCCATCCCCAAAAGCAACCGCAACATTTTCACCAAGCACTTTAACGCCATCAAACCATCCCGGAGCAATGGGAGGGATCGTGTAGGCATGAACCTCAGTCCAGGTGATGCCGCCGTCCGTTGTACGATGGATTTTCCCATCCGCTTGAGCGACGATTGCGATATTGGCATCAAAAGCATCCATTCCAGCTGTACGGTTGGGAATGGCCGTGGCGTTATGGGTGAAAGTATTACCACCATCAATCGAACGCCAGACAAAGGTCTCCTTGGTGGATGAATTGTGTCCACAGAACCAGATTGTTTGGCCGTTATCCAAGATGCGGCCGGGTTTGAATATGAATGAGGTCGGAGGTGTGGCGCCATTGTACAAAACCTCGGGAGCGACAATCAGATTGTCGAAGGCCAAGGTCGTCGGCACATAATCCAGGACCACGATCGGCTTGGTGCCCAGATCCGGGAACACACCCGCATCCGTACTGGAGGTATAGAGCACTTCCATCTGCGGATCGCTGTCGACATTAGCCAGTTGGACCACGGTCCAGATGCCACCCTCGGAATAGAGGGAATCGATCACCGCGAAGGTATAGTTGGCCGGATTGGCAATATCGCCGCCCTTGTAGGCGAGATGGAAAATGCCCGCATTCGGGGTCGAGGCGCGCGAGCCATAGACGAAATCGAGCTTGCCGTCGCCGTCGATGTCACCGGAGGCGCCGCCCCACGGGCCGCGGGTTCCGCTCGGCCACCATTTTCCGACGTTGACAAGTTCGGTGTGCTTGAGGGTGTCGCCGTCTTCCTGGACGAGATAGATGCCCTTGGCGGCATCGTTGCCCCAGTCATAGACCGCGACGATCATCTCCTGGACGCCGTCGCCGTTCAGATCGACCACCTGGGTCGATTGCACCGGCGCGCCGCCGGCCATGGGCGAGAGTTTGGTATAGCCCCAGCCGAAGCCATCCCAGGTGAACTTGGTGATTTCCACTTCGCAAAAGCTGTAGACGTTGGAACCGATGGCCACCACATCCCATTTGTTCTGGGTGGTGCCGGCCTTGAGGGTGAAATCGAGGCCGCTGGTCTCCAT
>DAOOPF010000012.1:0-43989 GCA_035388125.1 bacterium
ATATCGTTTCATCGCTTATTTGCTTTCCGGAAGTAAGGATGAGGGGCACCAGAGGGCAACCGGGCACTCTGCGCAGCGGGGCTTGCGCGCCTGGCAGATGGTCCGGCCCAGTCTGAGAAAGTTCATGTGCAGGGAGTAGCTCTTGCCGCGGGGCACGAGGGGCTGCATGAGCGCGTGGGTCTTTTCGGCGCTGACCCCCTGCGGCACCAGGCCGAGGCGCTGGCAGATGCGGTGGACATGGGTGTCGACGGGGAAGACATCGGCGCCGCAGGCCACCATCAGCACCACGCTGATGGTCTTGATGCCGATCCCCTTGAGCTGCATGAAGGTCTGACTGATTTCAATGGGATCTTGCTCGCAGAGGAAATCGAGATCAAACGTGCCATAGGTGGCCTTGAGCCAAAGCAAGATATCGCGGATGCGGACGCTCTTCTGGTTGGCCAGTCCGGCGGGGCGGATCGCCTCGGCGATGGCCTCGCTCGGGGCTGTGCGCACCGCCTCCCAGTCGGGAAAGGCTGCCCGCAAACGCTGGAAGGCATAGTCGCGATTGCGGTCGTTGGTGCTCTGCGAGAGTACGGTGAGGATGAGGGCATCGAGGGGATCCTCGCCCTTCTGCCAGAGCGGCTCGCCAAAGGCGGATTCGAGTCGCGCCGTGATCAGAGCGGTGCGTCGCCCCGGCTTGAGGGCGGTGATCCACTCCGCTCTGGCTTCGGCGAATCCGCTCTCCAGATGGGCAGCGGCGGCCCTGGTCACCGGCCTGCGGAAGGCGCGCGGGAAGGCCTTGCCGGCGAGGGCGGCGGCCAGACAGGCCGGATCGGGGCAGAGATGCCCACCCCGGCCGGGGAGCTGCCGGCGCGGATCAAAGCGGACAGTGTCCTGATGGTCGAGGACCAGCCTCATCAGCTCATCAGCCGGTTTGGTCTTCCGGCAGCCGATGCAGGTGCGCTGCGGGGAGTGGGGTGTGAGAGACGGCAGAATCGCTCCTGTGAAAAATTGGTGAAAGACGGCGGTGCCGATGCGGGCCAGCACTTGCGAGTTGGCCAGAATAAGATAGACTTTTTTTGCCATGAATTCAAGTGAAAAAGGGGCAGGGGCTGCAGCTGGTGTTCTTGAGGCACAAATGACACAAAAATGGCGAAAAAATAAAATATTTAGTAAATAAGTAAAAATTATGTTGCGCAAAAGGGACATTATGGCTATATTTAGACGGAAAAGGAAAAGGGTAATTGTTCCCCGGGCAAGGTGTTCGCTGCTGAGGCATCAGTTGGGAAGCGGAGCGGGTTTTTAACGGAAGAATGATCAGCGCAGATGGATTCTCAGGCGTCCACCTCCTCTTTTATGTCTCTGCTGGCCGGGCAGCTGCTTTCGCGCATCAGTGTCGGCATCATCCTTACTGATGCGGATGGGCGCATGCAGTGGGTCAACAGCCGGCAGCAGTGGTTCACCGGCGTGCCGGGGCAGGGCCTGCTCGGGCTCTCCATCTTTGAGCATCCCGGCCTCAACTCCGAAGAACTGCACGAAGCCATCCAGTTCGCTCTGGTCAAGGGCAAGATCCGCCAGCTCTATCTGCGTCATCCCCGTCTCAACTGCCGCATCGAGGTCTCGCCCCTCACCATCGAGGGGCGTCTTCTGGGTGCGGCGGTCTGTTTTTATGAGGCGGGGGATGCGCAGGCCGAGCCGGGCGATGATTCGCTCAATCAGCTGGTCGCCGACGAGCAGCGGGCGATGGTGCGGCTGCTCTCCGCCCTGCTGGATGCGATGCCCTTTGCGGTGGCCGCTGCGGCCGCCGATGGCGCGGTGCTCTATGTCAACGCGGCCTGGCGCTCGATCTACGCTGCTGACGCTCTCGACCGTTCTCTCCTCGCCATGCTGCCGGACTCGGTGCGCGTCGAGGCCGGCGCTGCTCTCACCGCCTGTCTGCAAAAGGGCGAAGGCCGGCTGATCAGCGGCGAGCGGGAGGCGGCCGGACCGCACCACTTCTGGATCGCCCCCCTGCCGGCCAATCCGGAGCTGACTCTGGCCCTGGTCGTGGCGCTGCCGGAGTTTTCCCCCGAGCGGGAGGGGGTGCAGACCCTTTTCGCCCTGCAGATGACCAACCTCTGCCAGTTCACCGCGCGCATCGTCCATGATATCCGCAATCCCCTGACGGCACTGATGTGCGAGCTGGATATGCTGCGCAACGACAATCTCTACGAAGCGGGCGGCGTACATAAATTCCAGAATGCGATCGACCTCTTCACGCACCAGGTGGAGGAGATCAATGGCATCCTCGAAGAGATCGCGCCGATGGGGTCCGACGATTCGAGCCGGGTCGAGGAGTGCGATGTGGCCGAGCTGGTGAAGAACGCCCGCTTTGTGGCGGAGTGGCGGCGGCCCTACAAGAATGTCCGCATTGAACTGGCGATGGCCGAAGAGATGCCGGTGCTGAACTGCGACGGCATCCGCCTCCAGAAGGCCCTCTCCGGCCTGCTGCTGCATGCCCTGGACCAGGCCGGCGCCGCCGGTTCCGTCCATCTGACTGTGGAGCACAGCCAGGATGGCGCACTGGCTCTGCGGCTGGTCTTCAGTGTGGCGAAGCCGGGGTTGAGCGAACCTGTTTCGCCTCAGCCCCCCTGGCGTTCAGCCCATCTCCGTCTCGCCCTCGCCTATGCTATCATCGCCGAGCTGGGCGGAGAGTTCAAGATGCGCCGGCTGCACGACGGGGCGGCCGAGATCGCCATTCTCCTCGCTGCGGGCGGCAAGTCCGTCACCCGGCCCGCCTGAAGAAACCGCAGCAGCCCCTGGTCAGGCTCCCTTGCCATGCATCCTTACACAGAGGTGTGAGTGAAAGATAAGGTACAAAAATTTCTGGTCGACCGGCAGCTGCGCGTCCGCAGTTGTTTCGGCGATGTGCTGGAGCGCAAGCTCGGCGAGACCCTCAAGAGCGGCCAGCAGCTTCAACGCCGCCTGCAGG
Source organism: bacterium (assembly GCA_035388125.1). GTDB lineage: Bacteria > Zhuqueibacterota > Zhuqueibacteria > Residuimicrobiales > Residuimicrobiaceae > JAKPUX01. The sequence continues at coordinate 2,954 of DAOOPF010000012.1, forward strand.
CTCTCGGCCTGACCGAGGCGGCCGAAGCCCTGGCCCAGGCGGTCAGACAGGGTAGGAGCGGCGCCGGCGAAAAGCTTTTCAGTTCGCCTCTCCTGGCCATTCACTGGCTGGCCGAGCCTCTGGTCGAGGGCGAGCGGATCGCGGGAGCGACGATCGTCCTCACCGATGTCACGCGGGAGAAGCGGCTGCAGCACCAGCAGGAGCTGGGCTGCCGGATGGAGGAGATCTCCCACTTCGCCCACAAGCTCGCCTCGCGGCTCAACAACCCGCTTGCGGCCGTGCTGAACCGGATCGGCTGCCTGGTCATGGAGGAGGAGCCCGGTGTGGAGTGGCCCCGGGTGCGCGAAGAACTGGCCGGCCTGCAGGAGCAGATCTACGCCATCTCCCGGGTCACCCACGCCCTGGAAGCTCTCAGCACTGAGACGGGCAGCAGCGGCAAACTGGTCCAACTTGAAGCCGTGCTTGATAAAGCGGTGGAGGTCATCCGGCTGCTGACCGCCTCCCGGGGGGTGCAGATCAGCCTGGGCGCCGCCCCTTCCTCCTCGGTCATCTATGCCAACGAGAGCCTCCTCGAGCAGTGTATTCTCCATCTGCTGCGCAATGCGGTCGAGGCCTCCCTGGAGGGAGGAGAGGTGGTCATCAGCTGCGGGAGCGGTGAAGGCATGGCTGTGGTCACCATCAGCGACAACGGCGCCGGCATCCCGGATGCCGAAATGAAACGGGTCTTCGAGCCCTTTTATTCGACCAAATCTGCGGACCATCTGGGTGTGGGACTTCCGATCAGCTGCACCATCGCCTCCCGCTACAAGGGATGGCTCGAACTGGAGAGCACACCCGGGAGCGGCACCACCGCGCGTCTTTTATTTCCCGTCGCCAAGAACCTGGTCAAGAAAGGATAGCAAGAGATGAATGATAAAAAGAGCAGTGATCGTTCCATTCTGGTCATCGATGACGAACGCACTGTTCTCGACTCACTGGTCAAGATGCTCAAGAAAAGCCAGTACAGCTGCATCACCGCCACCAATGCCGAGGATGGCATCCGCCTCTTTGCGCGCGAGCGGCCGCTGCTGGTGCTTTCGGATCTCTATATGCCCAATCACAAGGACGGGATCCAGGTTCTGGAAGAGGTGCGCCGTATCGATCCGGATGCGGTGGTGATCCTCTACACCGCCTACACCCACGTCCCTGATGTCGTCGAGGCGACGAAGAAGGGGGCATTTGACTATATCCAGAAGGTCGAGACCCACCACGATATTCTGCTGCCGATCGAGCGCGGCGTGAAATTTGCGCGTATGCAGCGCGAGAACGCCTACCTGCGCAGCCGTCTGGACCTGACCGATGACACTCTCTTTTACGGGGCCATCGGGGGCAGCGAGGTCATGCGGGCCCTCTTCGAAAAGGCGAAGCGGATCGCAGCCACCAACGCTTCGGTGATGATCTACGGCGAGACCGGGACCGGCAAGGAGATCATCGCCCGCGGCATCCATTATCACAGCCAGCGCCGGGACGAGTCTTTCGTGCCTGTCGCGGTCGGCGCCCTGCCCGACAACCTGCTCGAAGGCGAGCTCTTCGGCCATGTCAAGGGAGCTTTCACCGGGGCCAATATCGACAAGCCCGGACTCTTCGAGACCGCGGACAAGGGGACGCTCTTCCTCGATGAGATGTCCGAAGTGAGTTTTGACCTGCAGCACAAGCTGCTGCGCGTGCTGCAGGACCACAAGGTCCGCCGCCTGGGGAGCGTCAAGGAGCGCGAGATCGATGTCCGCATCATCAGCGCCACCAACTACGGCCCCGAGCTGCTGGTGCAGGAGAAACGGCTGCGGGAGGATCTCTTTTACCGCCTGGCGGTCATCCGGCTCTCCATCCCGCCCCTGCGGGAACGCCGTGAGGACATCCCCCTGCTGGTCTACCATTTTCTGCGGCAGTACCGCCAGTTCGGCCCGGTCGAGGTGGAAAAGATTTCGAGCGATGCTCTGCTCGCCCTGCAGCAGTACAACTGGCCGGGCAATGTGCGCCAGCTTCAGAATGCCATGGAGCACATGGTCGCGCTGGCGCAAAAGAGCGAGCTCGACATGGATGATCTCCCGGAGGATATTTTACCCCACCAAAAGAAGATGTTCGTTCAGGTCACCGAGGATATGGATTTCAAGCAGGCCAAGGCGGCCATCATCAAGCAGTGGGAGAAGCAGTACCTCGAGAATCTGCTGGACAAATATAAAACCATCGCCAAGGTGGCCAAGGTGGCCGGTCTGAACCGCAAGACCATCTACCGGCTCATCGAAGCGCACGGCATCCTCTGGCCGCGCAACAGCACTGCCTCCGCCGAACCGGAGGAAGAGGAGCTGCCCGATGACCTCGAGGAGGAGGAAGAGGATTTGCTCGACAAGGAAGATGAGTGATCCGGATATTTTTTTCGACCCCGCCTGTAACGGCGGGTTTTTTTTATGGGCTGTAACAAAGCAGATACGTTTGCCCTGCGGGATGTCCATTTAAAGCAACGATTCTAAAAACAATAAAAACATTGCTATAATCGATAGCATCCTTTTCCGGCCCCTGCGCGGGTGACATTTTCGCGGTCCACTCTTTCTGCCTTTACACTTCCCGCTGATTACATCCTCGTAATTGCTTGAAAAATAAGAGGGAAAAAGAACGCCCTCCTCAGCAAATTCTGGCATAATAGTTGTTCGGCTATTTGGTGAAGTCAGCAGCTGCCCTGCCGGGAACCCTTCCTCCCGGGGAGATGGGGGGGACCCGTGCGGGGAGCTGCAGCGTTCAGGCGCAGGTAACCTATTAGGCGAAAGGTGCAACGAGGACCATGCAAACTACGCGCAAATTGGGCAGAACGATCGTCGTCGCCACGAGCGATCGGAATCTGGAAGAGACGCTGCGCGCACAATTGGCGACAGAATACCGCGTCGAGGTTGTCCGGCGTGGCGCAGATGCGATCCTGCGGATGCTGGAGCAGGAGATCGATCTCCTGCTGGTGGATATCGACATGAGCGGACAGGTCGGCACGGAGATCCTGCCCGTGATCCGCCGGCTGCGCCCGCGCCTGCCGGTCATCCTCATCTCCGATGATTTTACCTATCGTATTCGCAAAACCGCAGCTGAGCAAGGAGTGACTTTTCAAAGCATCAAGCCGCGTTCAAGCGATGAGACCGTTGAAATCGCCTCGGTCATGGCCAAGATCATCGCCCACAAAGAGGGCCTCCCCGTCAACTGAAAGAGTGACTTCCGGGTTGACGGCTGTGCACCCGCACCCTTGTTCTCCTTCCGTCAGCCCACTCAGCCGCAGCGTATCCGCCGGATACCGCCGTCAACCCGGAAGCTTCCATACCGCCCCGTTCCTTGCAGATCATGCCCGCGTTTTTCCGTTCATCCACTTTTATACCCCGACTTTCCCTTCCATCATCGCTCCGAAATGTGAGACATCCAGGCAACACTGATTCCGCAGTTATGTCCATCCCGCGTCCTTTTTGCAGAAAAAAATATTTACTAAACAATTATTAAAAAAGGGGGCGAGAGACGACTCAAGTCTATTATATAATAAAATTAACTCACCAAAAAATCGCTGCATAATTTATTCATCAGGCCCCGGCAGGGATTGGCACGACATGTGCCTAAGGAGCTGTGAATGGCGGCATTCCATGTCACGGCCGGAGGGCCGGGGTTGCCGGCAGGAGCGGCCGCCGTCAAATAACAGAAGTAGGCCTTGAATGAAGGAGAGGAGCAGATTCATGATTGAACATGCGAGAGATGCCCAACGAGGCGTTGAGAAGGATGTGAAAGACCGGCATTCTACCCGCATTGGGCGCGCACTCAGCCTGCTGGCGGTTCTTTTAGTGCTTGCCAGCCCCGGTTTTGCAGGCGGACTGTTGGTCAGCTGGGATCCCAATACGGAATCCGACCTGGCCGGCTACCGCATCTATTACGGCACCGAACCCGCGGTCTATACAGAGGTAGTCGATGTCGGCAATGTCACCTCCTACACCATTGAGAACCTGTTGGAGGGCGAGACCTACTTCCTGGTCGTCACGGCCTATGATTTGAACGGCAACGAAAGCCTGCCCTCCGCGGAGGTCGCCGCCACGGTGACCGCGGCGGAGATCTACATTACGCTCCTCAACGACGGCATCCAGCTGCGCTGGAGCGCCCTCGCCGGCGCAACCCATTACCGGCTCTACGTCTCCGACGATCCCTGGTTCACGCCGGAGACCATGGTCGCCGAGCTGACCACGACTTCCTATACCGACGCGGTCAACTACAAAACGGTGCCCTTCAGCCGCTACTACATCGTCCAGGCCTGCACCGGTGCCACCCCGATGTATTCATTTGACCGGGTCGGCGTCTACAGCCGGGGAGTGCGGGCGGGCCAGAACCTGGTTTCGATGCCGCTCCTTCCTGCGGACAACAGTGTCGGCGCCGTACTCGGCACTCAGCTCACCGGAGCGGCCAATGCCGGCCAGGCCGACAAGGTTCTCTACTGGAACGGCACGGACTATGAAAGCGCCTGGCTGGTGGAGGGAACCGGCACCAGCTATGACGGCACCTGGATGACCCAGGCCGGCGATCAGGCCTCACCGATGAAAATCGATCCCGACCACTCTTTCTGGGTGCTGCTGCGCAACTCGAGTCCCGATACGGTGCTGACTTTCACCGGCAAGGTGAGCAAGGAGGCCAACCGGGTCATCAATCTGGTGCAGGGCGCCAATTTCATCGGCACCTGTTATCCGGTCCCGGTCACACTGGCCGGGAGCGAACTGGCGGCTGACGGTGTGGTCGCCGGCGGCTCCTCGAGCGGCGTATCCGACAAGATCATGCGCTGGCTCGGCACCCGCTATGAAGTCGCCTGGCTGGTGGGCGGAACCGGAACCGGCTGGGATGGCACCTGGCTGACCGAAAGCGGCTTCGCCGCCTCGACCATACAATTCAATCCCGGTGTCGGTTATGTTCTGTGGATCAAAGGCAATAATGCCTCCACGGTCTGGACCTACCCCAATCCGCGGCCTACTCTTTAAATCATTTGTCTGAAGGAGAAACAAGATGAAACGCCAATTCTTTTCCATCCTGCTTATCGTCCTGATGCTGGGGGCGCTGGCCTTCTCCGCTGCGGCGGGTACTTTTGAAGCCATGTCGACCACCGGCGTCCTCGATGCCGACGGTGCCGCTTTTCTGCAGGGCAACGTCATGCTCTTCAGCGGCGACCTCATCCAGCTCATCTGGGCCGGACCCAACGGTGTCGCTGAAGATCCGGACTCGCTTGGCAATGCCACCGGTGATGATGCCATTCTCGACTCCACCTTCATCGGCTACGGCTTTCCCTTCAATCCCGATGAGGGCAAGTTCAGCGTCATCTGGACTGATGACCTGATCACTCTCGGCAACGTCGTCTATCTGCGCGCCTGGAACAGCCCGGCAGTGCTTCCCGATGAGCCCGTCTATTTCGGCAACTCGGAACTTTATACTCTGCCCTCGAGCGACATGAACAGTCATGATTTCCGCACCTTTCAGGTGACCCAGGCGATGCACACCCCGGTCGAGCTGGCCTCCTTCACCGCCGCTTCGTTCCCCGGCATGATCCAGGTGAACTGGGTGACCCAGTCGGAGACCGACAACCTCGGTTTTCATCTCTATCGCGCGCTCTCTCCGAACGGAGAGAAGCAGCAGATCACCGACAAACTGATCGAAGGGGCGATGAACTCGTCGAGCCGTCACGAGTACACCTTTACGGATCGCAACATCGAGGACCAGGTGGTCTATTACTACTGGCTGGCGGATATTGCGCTGGACGGCCAGACCACCTTCAACGGGCCGCGCACGGCCGTGGCTGTGGCCAAGCCGACCGAGTATCTGCTGGCGCAGAATTATCCCAACCCCTTCAATCCTTCGACCAGCATCAGCTATACCCTGAAGGACAACGGCCACGTCAAGCTGGCGATCTTTAACATCCGCGGCCAGCTCATCCGGTCGCTGGTGGACAATGCCCAGATGGCCGGGCAGTACAGCATGGAGTGGGACGGCCGCGATGCCAACGGCAGCGTGGTACCGACCGGCACCTACTTTTATTCACTCGAGATCAACGGCTTCAAGGCGGTGCGCCGTATGACCATGGCCAAGTAGCAGCGGCATGAATCCGCGCAGGCCTGCAAATCAGACTCAAGGAGATATGATGAAGCTGCACGCTCTGAACATAAAGTCGCTGCGGGGAGTGATCCTGGCCCTGCTGATCCCGGCGGCCGCCTTGCTGGCCGCCGAACAGTCGGTGACCAAAATACTCGAGATCGATGATCCCCTCACCAACGCGAGAACAGCCGGCAACCAGCGCGGCGGAAGACTGAGCAGCGAGGGCTGGACAACCCAGACCGCCCTTGACTATATTCAGTACTCGATTCCGACCTGCGCCGCCGGCGAAATCTCGTTCAGCGTCAGGGGCATCTACGCCAGCAGCGAGGTTTTTCCCAACCTCGATCACGACAAGACCGGCGCCGAGGTACCGGGCTCCGAGAATGTTCACTATAACCTCTTCAGCATGTGGGATGAGGATGTGGACAATAGCTGGTATGGTGTCCAGCAGTGGCACAACCCCTACAAGTGTTTTATCCACATCTACGGCTATACCCCCGGGGATCTGTACAAATGGCGCCGGATGAAGCTGCGCCTCAACGTCGCAGCTTTCAACGGCGGTTATGATGACGATCCCCATGCCTTTGAAGATCCCGCCGTCGGTCCGTTTGAGTGGGAGCAGAGCCATACCTACCAGCACCGCGTGGTATGGGGAGAGGGCAAGATGCAGTGGTATATGGATGATGTGCTGCTCAAGACCTGGGATTATTCATCTTTCGGCGAGGAGTATGCTCCTCCCGACCATCGCATGCGTCTGGGTTCAGGGCTGTTGTCGCGCTGCGGCGGATTGCAGGTTCCGATCGGAATCGTCTACACCAACTTCAAGTTCTACCGCTATACGGATGCCACCCCGCCCGAAGTCGTGCGGCTGGAACCGCAGTCGGTGGGCGAAGGTGCGGCGGTGGACTCGGACATCCTCGTCCATTTTTCCGAGCCCATGAATCAGAGTTCGGCGCAGGCGGCTTTTTCGATTTCGCCGGCGGTGGCCGGGAGCATCAGCTGGGTCGGCAACGCGCTCTATTTCCAGCCCAGCGGTTTGCTGCAGAGCAACACATCCTACACAGTGCAGGTAGCCGCTTCCGCGAAGGACAACGCCGGCAATGCTCTCCGGAGCGCTTTCAGCGGCAGCTTCACCACCCGCAGCCTCACCGCGGCGACGGTGGGGCGGTATGAATCGATCGATATCACCCTGGTCGCCAGCGGGCTGGCAAGTACCACCAACCGCTATCGCGATGTGACCCTCAAAGGGGTCTTCACCGGCCCGACTAAAACCCTCGAAATCGAGGGATTCTGGGATCTCGGGGATCTCTTCAAGGTCCGCATCGCTCCGACCGAGGTGGGAAGGTGGACCTACCGGATCACCAGTCCGGTTGCCTCGCTGAATGCGACCGGTTCTTTCGAGTGCGTCGAGAGCGGTTCTCGCGGCTTTGTGCGCCGCAATCCCGCCCGGCCTTACACCTTTATGCACGATGATGGCACTCCCTGGCTCTGGCGCGGGGATACCTCATGGCGCGGCTTCACCTCTCTGTTAGCCTATGAAGGGCGCTGGAAGGATTACATCGACCTGCGCGCCTCCCAGGGTTATACCGCCATGCACTCCATCGTCGTGAGCTACATCAATGGCCTCGGCTTCTGGAAGAACGAGGGCGGCACCTGCTTCGAGGAGGGGATGGAGACCAAAAACTACGACCGCCTCAATCCCGGCTACTTTCAGTGGATCGACAAGCGCATCGACTATGCCAACAGCAAGGGCATTGTGCCGGTTATCTTTTTCACCTGGGCCCAGGAGTACGTCGAATTCAGCGAGGCCCAGTTTGACAAGTTCACCCGTTATCTGGTCTCCCGTTTTGCCGCCAAGAATGTGATCTGGGTGATCACCGGCGAGTATGAAGAGATCATTGCCGACTATGGCCGTCCGATTGAAGAATACGAGCACTGGGGGCAGTTGATCTACCAGCTGGATCCCTACGATCATATCATCACCCTGCATCCTTCTGGCCGGGGCACCAGCGCTCCCTTTGCGCCGCTGGCCTGGTGCGGTGCGGTGATGCAGCAGACTCCCTACAATGTTCGTGATATCCGCCGCGATCGCGTCTACAACAAGCCGGTCGTCAACGGCGAGCCGCGCTACTTCTATCCTGAAGAAGAGGATGAGGGACCCAACGGGCCCAGCCGGGTTGCCATGTGGGAGATCATCTCCAACGGCGGTTATTACACGACCGGTTTTTTCCCCACCTATGCCCCGGACAAGGGCGGCTATGATCCCGATGCCCTGCCCGAGGAGCAAAAGTGGGCGCAGTACTGCAACGACTTTATGGGGGAGATCCCCTGGTCGGAGATGGATCCCAAACACGAGCTCATCAGCTCGGGGAATCTCATGGCCATCCCCGGCAAGAATTATTTCGCCTATCACAGCACAGGCGGAGCGGTGACCATCAATCTCTCGGGTCACCTCGGCAGCCTGCCGGCCAGATGGCTCAATCCCGTCACCGGCGAGTACAGCGCCCCCTTTGTGGTGCAGCTTGGCGGTGCGCGCACCCTGACGCCGCCTTTCAGCGGTGACTGGGTCCTCTACATCGGCGAAGCCACCAACCGCGATACCGTACCGCCGCAAGTGCCGCGGGAGCTGGGCATCGAGAGCGCGACGCACCAGAGCATGACCCTGGTCTGGCAGCCGCCTGTGCCGGCCTCCGATGGTGATGAGGCCGCCCGGTATCGCCTGCTGCGCGACGGCGTGGAACTGGCTGTGCTGACCGAGACCCGCTACAGTGATATCAACCTCAAGGAGGGGACCGAGTACTATTATCAGGTCTACGCCATCGATGATGCGGAGAACAGCAGCGCCGGCGCCGCCAACGGCCGTTTCAAGAGTCTGGCCGACGTCGAGCCGCCCTATCTGAGCCGGGTCACGATCGCCGCGCCGGACACTCTCATCGCCTGGTTCTCCGAACCGGTCGAGGAGGCCTCTGCGGAATCGCTGCGGAATTACCAGATCCTGCAGGGGGTGCCGGTTCTCTCCGCCCGTCTCGCGACAGACCGGGAGTCGGTCAAGCTGGCCACCGGCCGGCATGAAGCGAACCGGGTCTACACCCTGATCGCCCGCAACATTCTTGACCGGGCTGCGGTCCCCAACCGGATGGGCGCCAACAATGTGCGCGGCTATCATCCGGGGACGGACTATACGGTCGAACTGCTGGCGCCGGCGAGGTACGAATGGAGCTGGCTCCATACAGGCGAGACCTATTATATCGACCGCACCTATACGCTGCTCGATATCCCGGCCGTACTGCAGAATCTGCTCTGGCTCAAGAGCGCCAACGACGACCGCCAGATCAGCAGTGACCGGTTTGTCTCTTTCACTTTGCCCCAGCCTTCGACCGTCTATGTGGCGTTCGATGCGCAGGCCGCTTCGCTTCCCGCCTGGCTCTCCGGCTGGAAGGAGACCGGGCTTTCGATCAGCACCAGCGATCTGGCCCCGCTGAAAGTCTATGAAAAGGCGTATGCCGCCGGCTCTGTGGAACTGGGTGGCAGCGGCGGGACGAACGCGGGCCGGATGTATGTAGTTCTGGTCAAACCTGATCCTGAGCATATCATCGGCAAACGCCCGGCCGTCCCCGGCCGCATCCTGACGATGAGCAACTGACAGCAGAAGTTCAATCTCTAATTGTGCGAGGATGAAATGAAAGTTAAATGGTTTCGCCGCAGATGGGCCGCCGCCAGTGTGGCCATGCTCCTCACGGTGATGATATCAGGCTGCAGCGTGCGTCCCCATACCAAGGTGGACCCCGTCAGCAGCAACAAGGTGATCGTCGCTTCCGCCCCGGCCAAAGAGGCTGCGGCCGGGCGGGAGAAAGAAGCAAAACGCGCCAAGGTGGTCAAGAACACCAGCAAGGCGAAAGAGCATGTGACGGTGCAGGCTGAGGCGGCCTCTGCGCAGGCGGAGAATCCCCGGGCCAGTGCGGAACCGGCCCGCGCCTTCGTCCCCGACATGGTCTATCGCCTTGGTTTCGGCGACGTCATCGACGTCAAGTTTCTGGGCAGCCCTGAATACAACGAGACGGTCTCCATCCGTCCCGATGGCCGCATCTCCCTGCAGGGCGTCGGCGAGCTGGATGCCCTCGGGTTGTCGCCGGCCGAGCTCGATGCTGTGGTGACCCAGGCCTATGGCCAGCTTCTGGTTCACCCCGACGTCACTGTCATCGTCCGGGAATTCGGCGGCCAGAAGTGTTATGTGGCCGGCGAGGTGGACCGGCCGGGGAGCATGGATGTAGCCAAGGGCATGACCATGCTGCGCGCCATCGCGGCAGCCGGCGGCCCGAAAAAGAGCGCCAAGATGGGCAGTGTCATCCTCATCCGTCTGGATCGCGAACAGCGCGCCGAAGCCACCCGCATCGATCTCTCCTACACCTCGATGCAGGGTGGCATTGAAAACGACCTGCCGGTGATGGGCAATGATATCATCTTTGTGCCGCGCACTTTTATCGCCGATGTCAATGCCTTTGTCTCGCAAATATATGACGTCGTTTTGCCGCCGTTCGATTCCTGGACGCGCTATTTCTACTGGTACCGCGGACTGCGGTGAGCCATCATTCAGCAAGCACGAGGAGAGTACCATGATTCAGTACAGCAAGTATGACAGCCCCATGTCGCCGCAAAGTTTCATGGGCGTACTGCACAAGCGACGGCGAGTAGTTCTGTTCCTCTTTCTCGCCATCGTTGGGGTGATCACGGTTGCGGCGTTTCTGGTGCCGCCGACCTACCGCGCCAACGCCCGGCTGATGATCAACTATCAGCTGGACATCGAGAAAGAGCATCTGTTGAGCCTCATCCAGATCCATGACAAGTCCTACTACGAGCGCCTGAGCTCCGAGCCCATCATCATGACGATGCGCAGCATTCTGGAGCCGGTGGTGGCAACGCTGGGACTGGACCGCAGCAAGGGATCGCCCGCGGAGCCGACCGCTTCGGACCGGGATCGCGCCATCGAGCTGCTGGGCACTGAACTCGAGGTCGAGCGGGAAAAGGACTCCAACGTCCTGCGGGTGAGTTATGAAAGCCGCAATCCCGCCCTCGCCGCCAGCATTGTCGGCCAGGTGGTCGAGCAGTATATCAAGCAGCGGCCCGGGCTGGAGCGCGACGAGCGTGAAGCCGAATACTTTGACAAGCAGATCGAGCAGGTAGGCGCCCAGATCGATGATCTGGAGAAGAAGGGGATGGAATACAAGGCGCGCGAACGGGTGCTTTCCGTGGACCGCCAGTCCTCCATTCTCTTTGAGACCCTGGCTGATTACGACAAGCGGCTGACCGAGGTGCGCACCGAGCGTCTCTCCAAGGAGGCCCGGCTCAAGGTGATCCGCGAGCAGCTCGCCGAGGGTGGCGAGATCGTCATCCCCAACACCGAGAGCGGCAATTCGGGCGGGCGCTATCTTTACATCAACGAACTGAGCAAAACCCTGCTCGGCCTGGAGATCAGGAAGAGCAGTCTCGAACAAAAATACACCCCCAATCATCCCGAAATGGCCTCCGTCCTGGCCCAGATCGATGAGAACAAGAAGAAGATCGATCAGGCGGTTCAGGAACTGGTCCAGGGGGAAGAGATCGATATCAAGGCCAAACAGGCGGAGGAACGGGCCCTGACCGGGAGTATGGCGCAAGTTGCCTACAACGTCACCGATCTTTCGCGCAAGGAGTACGATCTGGGCAAGCTGACCATTGGCATCGACGATCTCAAGTCGGTCTATTCGATGCTGCTCCGTCAGCGCGAGCAGGCCCGCCTCGCGGCCAACCGCCAGGAGCATCTGGTCCAGGTGAAAGTCCTTGAAGCGGCGTCGGTCCCGCAGCGTCCGGTCAGCCCGAATCGTCCCCTGTGGATCGCCCTGGGTCTGCTCCTCGGGCTCGTGGTTGCATTGGGTGTGGCGTTCTTCATGGAGTATTTCGACCATTCGGTCAACAGTGCCGAAGACGTCCATAACTGCCTGGGTCTGCCGATTCTGGCCACCATCGGCGATTTTCAGGGGCCTCTCGGCAGACAGAATCAGCCGGGCACTGAAAAAAAGCCGGGCGCGGAAGAGTAGACAGCAGTGTCATGACAGCAATATGAATGCTGGAGAGTGAAGCAACGGAAGCTGTTGACCAAGATAATGGAGATCCGGAAATGAAAAATATGTTGAAAATCAAACGCTGGGAAGCGGAACTCAAGCAATATGAGCTGGCCTTCCTGCTCGGATGCAGCGCGACCTATCTCTCCATGGTGGAGAACAATCGCGTCGAGGCCACTCTGGAGTTCAAGCGCAAAGCGGCGGAGATTTTTGGCGTCCCGGTTGATGAGTTGTTCGGCGCCGAAAAGCCAGCCGCCCTGGCCGGCAAGAAGAGTGAACTAGCATCCAAACACCACGATTGATCCCGAAGATCTGACGAGGAAACCATGTACCTAAAACATTTCCATCTGCGCGAAGAGCCCTTTGCCACCACCCCGGATCCGCGTTTTCTCTACAAGAGCGCGGTGCATCAGGAGGCGCTCGACCGCATCATGACCTCGGTCGCCAGCCGGCGCGGCATCAATGCCATCATCGGCGAGCCCGGCCTCGGCAAGAGCATGCTCATCCGCACCCTCCTCAAGGGCTTCAACGACAAGGTGCGGTTCGCCTGGGTTTTCAATACAACGATGAATTCACGCGAGCTGCTCCGCTATATCTGCCGCGATTTCGGCTTTACACCGAAGGGAGAGGACCTCGGCGATCTGCTCATCGAGCTCTACACTTTCCTGATTCGCGAGTACGAACAGGGCCGGTTTACGCTCCTGATCATCGACGAGGCGCAAAATCTCAAGCCGGAAGTGCTCGAGGAGATCCGCCAGCTCTCCAATCTGGAGACCGCAAGCCAGAAGCTGCTGCAGGTCATCCTCAGCGGCCAGCCGCAGCTGGATCGCTATCTCAACGATCCGGCCCTGGTGCAGCTGAAGCAGCGTATCAGCCTGAAGGCGACCCTGCACCGGCTCAACGAGACCGATACCGCAGCCTACATCCGGCACCGGCTCAAGGTGGCGGGGGCCCGCAAGCAGGAGATTTTTACTGCTGCGGCCCTGCAGGTCATCTTCGAGGTCAGCGATGGTATACCCCGCCTCATCAATCAGGTTTGTGACAACGCCCTGATGGCGGCGGCCGCGCAGAAGGTCAAGCAGATTGATGCAGCGCTCATCCTCGATCTGGTGCAGGAGGACAAGGTGATGACGGCGGATACCACCCCGGCCGCCGGATGCGATCCGGAGGAGAAGCCGGCTGCCATTTGTGATGCGGAAGAGAAACCGGCCGCCAAGGCGGAAGGGGAGAGCGACATGACAGTCACCGGCAGCGCGGCTGCAGCTGCAGCGGACATTGTGGAGAGAGCTGCCGGGATCTGTTCCGCCCCTGCCGCCGGCGATGTCGACGCGGCCCCCGCCCGGAAGCGGCCCCGCCTTCAGCCCGCGGTGGAGCTTGAATTTGCAGCGGGATTTGACGGCCTCGATCTGGGTGAACTTTCGATTTTTTAGTAAATTATTAATTTTTTAATACAAACGATGAGGTGTCCCATGAGTGCGATCTTTGATGAACTGGAAAAAATTGACGCCAAAGAGGGCATTGCCGCACCGCCCTGGCCGGCCGGGGAACAGTCCGGACGCACCGGCATCCTTCCCTACTCGCTGCCGGAAGAGGTCCTCTCCGATTTTTACGATTTGCGCGAATATATCCGCATCGCCGGACAGCGCAGCCAGATGCGCGTCCTCACCGTCGCCAGCTCGATCTCGGGCGAGGGGTCCTCGACGATCGCCACCCTGCTCGCCTTTCTGCTCTCCAGCGGTATGGAGAAGCAGCTGACCGAAAAGGTGGAGGCCGAGGCGGCTGCGAACAGCTTTATTGCCGGGACGGAGATGGTGGTGACGGGTGATCCGGAGCAGGTCCTGGCGGCCGATGGGACCGGTGTGACGCCGGAAACCGGCGGGCAGGAGCAGCTGCGCAGTGAGGAGATCTTTCAATCCCAGTTCACAGATTATATCCAGCGCGAAGCCGCCGAGGCCCTGATCCAGGCGATCAAGCAGGGCGGCATCCTCCTGGTCGATGCCAATCTCTATAATCCCGCCCTGCACCGCTTTTTCGGAGTCGAGCAGGAAGAGGGGCTGGCGGAGATCATCGAAGAGAAACGGGATTGGCGCAAGATGACCAGGTGCCTCCGTCAGGGCGACCTGCACATCATCACCGCGGGCGTGGCCAAGGGCAAACCGGCCGATATCGTCGGAGCCGAGGCGCTGCGCGACCTGGTCAAAGTCTGGCGCGAGGAGTTTCGCTACGTCATCATCGATGCCCCGGCTGTGCTCAACTATGTCGATGCCCTTTCGCTTTCGGCCCTCTCCGACGGCGTGATCCTGGTCGTGCGCGCGGGGCAGACCCGCTGGGAAGTGGCCCAGAATGCGAAGCGCAAGCTTTCGGTCGCCCAGGCCAACCTGCTCGGGGTCGCACTGAACCGGCAAAAGATCACCATCCCGGACGGCTTTTACAGCCGTCTCATTTAGGGAATCCGGACCGGCGCATAATCAGGAAGGTGCAGTTACGGGTATGAATACCTACAGTGTGAATGAAGAGCGATCCAAACTACAGCAGATCATCAATCTGCTCATTCTGGCGGCGATCGCGATCGGGGTCTCCAGCGCCGCATGGTTCATCTGGGGCCTGCGCGAAGGCTGGTCGATGTACGCTTTTATCGGCCTGCTCATGCCCTTCGTGCTGGCGATTGTCAGGGATCTACGCCGATTTGTCATGTGGTGGATGCTTTTCCTGATCCCCCTGGGCCTCGACTACAAGTTCTTTTACCAGCGCAGCATCTCCGGCCACAGCGGCCTCGCCATCGGGACGACGGAGATCCTCCTGTTCATCCTGCTGATCCAGTGGCTGGTGACGGCGGTGCACGAGCGCAACCGGGAGCGCATCCAGTGGTTCCCGGCGATCAGCCTGCCGACCCTGGCGCTGATTGTCATGAGCAGTTTTTCCATGCTCGGGGCGCGGAATATCACGCTCAGCCTCTTTGACATCGCCATGTACGTCAAAATGCTGATCTTTTTTCTCTATCTGGCCAACAACATCCGGGACACCCGGGATGTGGGGCTGGTGATCACCGCCCTGCTCTTCGGCCTGGTGATGGAGGCCGGGATCATGGTGGCGCAGTACTACTCCGGATCGGCGCTGGGACTGGTCGGAACCGACGAGTTGAGCAATTTCGTCGCCTATCAGCGGGAAGCGCGCATGGTACTGCGTCCGGGCGGCACGGTCGGAAATGTGAACGGCTTTGCCCGCTATCTCGGCTTCATTCTGCCCATCGCCTCAATCCTGATGCTGACCACCCGGGAGCGCAAGATGTTCGTGCTCTCTCTTCTCGCCGCCATGGGCGGTCTGGTCGCCCTCATCCTCACCCAGTCGCGCAGCGTCTGGGGCGCCTTTCTGATCGCGATGATGGCGGGGATGGTCTTCGTGCTTGTGCGCAATCTTGTCACCCTGCGCACCCTTAAACGGATCGGGATGGCCCTCCTGCTGGTGGCCGGTCTGGCGTTCTTTTACGGCGAAACCGTCTACAACCGTCTTACCGGCGATGACCATGGTTCGGCCAAATCGCGCCTGACCACGGCGCGCGTCGCCCTGGAGATTATCAACGATCATCCGGTGCTCGGCGTGGGCGTCAACAATTATGACAGCTATATCCGCGAGTACTGGCACATCGACGACCCCTTCACCAAGATCGCGGTAGTGCACAACAACTATCTGCTCATCCTGGCCGAGATCGGGCTGCTCGGTTTCGCCGCCTTTATCTGGCTGCTCGCCGCCGTTCTGGTCCGCACCCTGAAGGCGATGAAGAGCAGGGTTAAGTTTTTGCGCGAGGTGGCGGTGGGACTTTTCGTCAGCGTCGTCTGTTTTCTCCTCGCCAGCCTGGCGGACGGCTACAAGTCGTCTTTGACCCTGATGTATCTTTTCTGGACCGTTGCGGCCATCACCGAGGCCTTGATCCATCTGGATAAAAACTGGCGGGATCAGGCCGAAGAACTTGCCGGGAAGAGAATCTGACATGAATTCCAGGGAGATCTCCCGCCTGATCGGCCGCAGCACCTGGCTGCGCCGGGCGGGGTACGGCATCATCTTTTTGACCACCCTGCGCGAATGGTATATCGCCCGGGCGATGCGCCGTCTCCTCGCTGCTGACGAGGGGATGGGCGCGGCCCTCGATGCCGGCTGCGGTATGGGACAGCACAGCTATGCTCTCGCCAGAAAGGCGCCCGCACTGCGCATCGAGGCGATCGAGCAGGATGCTGGACAGGCCGCTGACCTGGCCGATTTCTTTCAGCGCACCGGTATGGAGCAGGTGCAGGTCCGCGCCGGCGACATCACCCGGGATGATCTGGGCCGGCCTGCGGATCTCATCCTCTGCTGCAGCGTGCTCGAGCACATCCCCGATGATCTCGCTCTGCTGAGGCGCTTCCATGCCCATCTGAATGACCGTGGTTTTCTGCTCATCTATGTGCCGCTCTCGGAGCGGAGGGTGCTGAAATCGCTTGAGCGCAGGATCGCGGCGATGACCAGAGCGGCGGGCGACGAGCTTCCGCACGGCCATGTCCGCTATTATACCCCGCAGCTGCTCGAGTCGCGGCTGCGTCAGTGCGGTTTCCAGGTGCTTCAGAGCGAGCTCAGCTACGGCCCCTGCGGACGGCTGGCTTACGACCTGGTGACGGCGGTACAGTTCAGTCCCTACTTTCTGCTGTTGTTCCCCTTTTATCTGGTACTGGTGCACCCCTTTGTGCTCCTGCTGATGGCCATCGACTATTTCAGTATCAACCGCGATGGCAACGGCCTGTTGTTGGTTGCTGCGAAATCCGGCGCAGTTTCCGGTGAAGAGAAGGCAGATGCTGCAAACGTTAATTAAAAATACGGTCTGGCGCTCAATGGCGGATGTCGTCGCCCGGCTCGGATCAGCGCTGTTCTGGATCCTGCTCGCCCGTTTTCTCGGCGCCGGTCTTTTCGGGGCGATCTCCTTCGCGCTTGCCCTGATGGGCTTTTTTGAGCTGGTCTCCAGCCTCGGCCTCTCTTCGGTGCTGACGCGGGACGCGGCGCAGAATCCCGCCACGGCGGCCGGCTATTTCGGTCATATGCTGATCATCGGTCTGGCGAGCTCGGTGGCGGGCGGATTGTTGATGGCCGGTGCGGCCTGGCTGGTCCGTCCCGATCCCGGGACCCTGCGCATCGTCGTCGTGCTGGCGCTTCTTCTGCCCTTCACCAGCGTCGCTTACTGGAGCCGCGCCATGCTCACGGCCGCTGAAAAGATGCAGTACATCAGCCTGGGCACGATGGTTGAAAACGGCCTGCTCATTCTGCTCGGTCTGA
The DNA here is from genome assembly GCA_035388125.1 of bacterium. Classification (GTDB taxonomy): domain Bacteria; phylum Zhuqueibacterota; class Zhuqueibacteria; order Residuimicrobiales; family Residuimicrobiaceae; genus JAKPUX01. The sequence goes on from DAOOPF010000012.1 coordinate 20,473, forward strand.
GCCTGCTGCTCGCCGGCCGGGGCATCATGGCCGTGGTCGCGGCGCTGGCCCTGAGCAAGGTGGCCGCTGCCGCTCTGCTCTACCATCTGGCCGGCAGCAGGGTGGCCAGACCCGTCTGGCGTCTTGAGCGCGGGATGACCGCTTATCTGCTGCGGCAGGTGCCGCTTTTCCTTTCGATCGCTTTCTGCAACGCTCTTTTCTGGTCCGTCACAGTGGTCCTCCTCACCTGGCTGGAGGGGGAGACCTCGGCGGGTTATTTTTCAGCCGCCTACAAGCTGATCAGCTACATGCTTCTTTTCGCCGTCGCCTTCAGTCAGGCGCTCTTCCCGGTCGCCGCGCGGCTCGCCAGCCAGGATCGCGCCCTTTACAGCCAGCTGCTGCGGCGGGCGGTGCACTATCTGTTGATGCTCTTCATCGGCGCGGCTTTTGTGCTGAGCCTGCTGGCGGAGCCGATCATCCTGTTTCTTTACGGGGAGGCGATGGCTCCGGCGGTTCCGGTGCTGCGCTGGCTGGCGTGGATGGTGGTCCCTTACGGCGTCATTCCGGCCCTGGCCTATACACTGGTCAGTCATCATCGGCAGGGGCGCGACCTGTGGGCCAATTTCCTGGCCGCGGTGACGGTAGTGATCGTCAATCTGTTTCTGATTCCCGGGTTTTCGGCGACCGGCGCGGCAGCAGCCATGGTGGCGGGATCGGTTGTGTTCGCCGCCGTCGAGTACGGTTCGGTGTACGCTCTGCTCTATCCCCTGCGCCCCGACCGCCGCACCCTGGCTCTGCTTGCATCCGCCGCTCTGCTGGCCTTGACCCTGTACTTCTCGCAGGGGGTGAATTTTATCCTGCGCGCCGCCGCCGGCTGCAGCGTCTATACCGCGGCTCTTTGGCTGCTGCAGGCCATTGATCGCAGCGACTTTCGCCAGCTCTGTCTGGCGGTAATGCCGGGCTGCAAGGAGGGTATGGCATGAGCAACCGGCCACTGGATCTGTCGGTGATCATCCCGGCGCGAGACCGGCTCGATGTGCTGCGGCGCGTGATCGACGGCCTCTGCCGGCAGGAGCTGGAGCCGGATCGCTTTGAAGTGATCGTTGTCGATGACGGCAGCAGCGATGGCACCCAGGAGTATCTGTGCGCACAGGCGAAAAAGACTCCGTTTGCGCTTGTTCCCCTGCAGGGCGGGGGAGAGGGCGCGGCCGCCGCGCGCAACCGCGCTCTGGCGGTCAGCCGTGGTGAGATCATCCTTTTCCTCGATGCGGACACCATTCCCTCAGCTGGGCTGCTGCGCCGCCATTTCGAGCTCCAGAGCCGGGCGGAAGGGCCCGAATGCCATCTGGGCCGGATCGACATGTCGGCGGAAGTGCAGGAGCCGGCGCAGGCGCGCTGGCACGAACTGCGGCTGGCGGCCGGCGATCCCGTCACGGGAGAGATCGATTTTCGCCGTTACCGGACGGCCAACAGCTCGATGCCCCGCAGCACTTTGCAGGTGGTCCGCGGCTTCGAGGCTCGCCTGCAGGTGGCCGAGGATCTCGAACTGGCCTACCGTCTGGCGCGGGCGGGTGTGCGTTTTTATTACCACAGCGATATACTCGCTGTTCATCACCATCCCCTCCGCCTGGAGGAGTATCTGCGCAAGGGTTCACTCTATGGCGAGGCGGTGGCGCGCTGGCGCGCCCTGCAGCCGGAAATGGCCACGGAACTGGCCCGGCGCTTCGGACTCTACGACGCGGGCCTCGGCTGTGCCGAGCGCTGCCGCTATCGCATCAAAGCCCTGCTGGTCAATGGGACATCGGTCCGCCTGTTGACCGCGCTGGCGGGTTTCAGCCGGCGGGCCTGCTTCACCGCTTCACAGCGGCTGCTCAGGGCGGTGTATGGCTATCATCTGCGCCGGAGTTTTTTACGCTCCAGGCTGCAGCCTGGTATGTAATGAAGTGGTTTCTGGAGGTTACGGGACTATGAAGATCAGCATCTTTGGATTGGGATATGTGGGGTGCGTCTCGGCGGCCTGCCTGGCCGAGATGGGACACGACGTCATCGGCGTCGACATCAACGCCCATAAGGTGCGTCTGATCAATGAGGGGCTTTCCCCGATCGTCGAAGAGGGACTGGAGGAGCTGATCCTTAACCAGCGTCAGGCCGGCCGGCTCAGAGCCACCACCGCGCCCGATCTTTCGGACCGCGATCTGGTCTTCATCTGCGTCGGAACGCCCAGCAACGGCAACGGCAGTCTCCACCTGGACTATGTAAGCCGGGTCTGCACCGATATCGGCAAGCTGCTGCGCACCGCGGAGCATCGCATCACGGTTGTCCTGCGCAGCACCGTACTGCCCGGTGTGGCCGAGGAGACGGCCATCCCCGCTCTCGAGGCGGCCAGCGGCATGCACGCGGGCATCGATTTCGGCTTCGCCCTCAATCCCGAATTTCTGCGCGAGGGCAGCTCGGTGCATGATTTTTATCATCCGCCCAAAACCGTGCTCGGAGTCTATGACCAGGAATCCGCGGACCTGCTCACGGCGCTCTATTCCAGTCTTCCCGCCCAGCTCTTTCAGCTGCCCCCGGGCGAGGCCTCGATGATCAAGTACGCGGACAACGCCTTTCACGCCGTCAAGGTGGCCTTTGCCAACGAGATCGGCCGGCTCTGCAAGAATTTTCAGGTCGACAGCCGTGTCGTCATGAACGTCTTCACCCAGGATACCAAGCTCAATATCTCCGCCTGCTATCTCAAGCCCGGGTTCGCGTTTGGCGGCTCCTGTCTGCCCAAGGATCTGCGCGCCCTGAGTCATCGCGCACGACAGGATGACGTCGCCGTTCCGATGCTGGACTCAGCCCTCGAGAGCAACGAGGAGCATCTCCAGCACGCTCTCCGGCTCGTCAAGGCCTACGGCCGCAAGCGGATCGGCGTTCTCGGCCTCAGTTTCAAGCACGGCACCGATGACCTGCGCGAAAGCCCGGTCGTTGCTCTGGTCGAGGAACTGGTGGGCAAGGGGTATGAGGTGCGCATCTTTGACCGCAATGTCTCGATGGCGCGGCTGATGGGCGCCAACAAGGAGTATATCGAACGGGAGGTGCCCCACATCGCCAAACTGATGTGCAGCTCCATGGAGGAGCTCCTCGCCCGGTCCGAAATCGTCGTCATCGGCAACAACGGCGAGGAACATGAAAGAGTGCTGGGCGACCTGCGCAACGGCCACAAAATCATCGACCTGTCGGGATTGAAAAACGGCAAGCACACGCATATAAAAGAGGTCAATTATGAAGGAATCTGCTGGTAGGATATTGATCGTCGTTCAGAACCTGCCCGTGCCGCTCGACCGCCGGGTATGGCTCGAGTCAACCACACTGCGCGACAACGGCTACCAGGTTTCGGTGATCTGTCCAACCTCCCGGGAATACCCGGCTGAACATGAGGTCATCGATGGCATTCATATCCATCGCTATCACATCCCTTTTGAGGCGAGAGGGGTGCTGGGCTATGCGGCCGAATTCATCTATGCCTGGCTGCAGACCGCCCGCCTCTCACTCCGGGTGCTGCGCAGGGAGGGCTTTGACGTGCTGCAGGCCTGCAATCCGCCCGATACTTACTTTCTCCTCGGCCTGCTCTACAAGCTGATCGGCAAGGAGTTCATCTTTGATCATCATGACCTTTCCCCCGAGATGTTTTCGGCCAAATTTCACGGGCGGCGCGGACTGCTCTACCATGCACTGCTTCTGCTCGAAAAACTGACTCTCAAGACCGCCAGGGTGGTCCTGGTTACCAATGAATCCTACCGCGATATCGCCCTGGAGCGCGGCCATAAAAAAGCGGAGGATGTCTTTGTCGTGCGCACCGGTCCGGATATGAACAAGCTCCATCCGGTCGAGCCCGATCCGGAGCTGCGGCAGGGCCGCCCCTACCTGGTCTGCTATCTCGGCGAGATGTGCCAGCAGGATGGGGTCGATTATCTGCTGCGTTCGGCCCATTATCTGCACCAAACCCTGCACCGGCGTGATGTCAGCTTTGTCCTGATCGGCGGCGGCCCCGCGGTCGAGGAGCTGAAAAAAATGAGCGCGGAGATGGGGATGACCGGCTACCTCCATTTCACCGGACGGATCAGTGACGACGAACTGGCCCGCTATCTCTCCACCGCAGATGTCTGCGTCGACCCCGATCCCTGGTCGGAGTGGGCCAACAACTCGACCATGAACAAGATCCTCGAATACATGGTCTTCGCCCGGCCGATCGTCGCCTTTGATCTCAAGGAGATCCACTATTCGGCCCGGCGCGCTGCGCTCTATGCCCGGCCCAATGACGTCCGTCAATTTGCACAAAAAATCAACGTCCTTCTCAACAACCCGCAGATGCGCGCCGAGATGGGCGCCTACGGGCAGCAGCGTGTGGTCAACGAGCTGGCCTGGGTTCACACCCATCCCCCGCTCCTTGCGGCCTATGCCCGGGTCTTCAACCGGCCGCTGCCGCTCCCGCACCTGGCCCAGGCCAGGAGCGCGCTCGCCCTTTCGCTGCGCAGTCTCGAACTGGACGCGCTGAACTGTAACCGTTTGGCCAGGTAGGGAGAAGAAAATGAAGAGAATGAAGAGAATAAACCGCCTGATCTGCGCCGCGCTCGTGCTCCTGACGGGCTGCACGGCCTGCGATAAAGATCCCGTCAAACCGGTGGTGAAAGAAAAAGGGTGGAGTGCACTCCCCCTGCAGGTGCTGGACCGCAAGGTGCAGTGCATTGCCATCCATCCCGATCAGCCCGGCACCCTCTACGTCGGGCTCTTCGACGGCCTCTACAAGAGCACGGATGCAGGCGCCAGCTGGCACCCGCTCACCACCGGGCTCATCAGCCACGACATCAAGGCGGTGGAAATCACCGCCGACGATCCCCGGCGTCTCTACTGCGGCAGCACAGGATTCGGACTCAGCCGCAGCGAGGATGGCGGGGAGAGCTGGACCAACCTCAAGGGCGAGGTGGCCAACACCCTGGTCAACGACATCCATCTGGTTGATCAGCGCGATGAGGTCATCTGGCTGGCGACTGCCACCGGCATCTACCGCAAGGCGCGCAGCGAAGAAAAATGGACCAACACCTTTCTCAACAGCCGCCTCATCCACTCCGTGACGAGCCTGCCGCGCAATCCGGCGACCCTCATGGCGGGCCTGCTCTATACCGGTTTTGCGCGCACAACCGATGCGGGGGGACGGTGGTATTACGCCAACAGCGGGGTGGAGGGCACCGGAAGCTTTTATGACAGTCCGGTCCAGTTTGCCTTTGCCGGTGCCGACTCGAGCCAAATCTGTGCCGTCACTGTCAACGGCGATTTCTATCTGTCGCAGGATGAGGGCCAGAACTGGAAGTACGCCTATGGTGCGCAGGGAAAAGGGCGGGGAGTGGCCATTGTCACCCATCCCCGGCTGCGTGACCGGCTCTACCTGGCCAACACCACCACGGTCTATCGCAGCACCGACCGCGGCGCCACCTGGAGCGAGATGTCGCTTGGGATGCCTGCCGGCGTGACCATCACCGCGCTGCAGGTCGCCGCCGGCGATCCCGGCGTGGTCTATATCGGCACCGAGGACCACGGGCTCTACAGCTATACCGAAAGGCAATAGACTGCCGCAGAGGAGAACCGATTTGCTGAACAGCTCAAGAACAAGCTGCCGCATCCTGCTCCTGATCGTCATTCTGGCGGGCGCTTTCATCGCCCGCTTTTTCCTCATCTCCCGGCTCGATCAGCAGGTCATCTACAGCGACGAGCAGAAAAATCTGGCCATCGCCGAACACCTTACCAGTGGTGCGGGCTATTCTATCGCCGAAGGCAGGCCGACGGCGGTCATTCCGGCCGGCTATCCCCTCTGGCTGGCTGCCCTGCGCCTGGCCGGTCTGCCGGACCCCGCACAGGTCCGCTGGGCCCAGCTTGTGCTCAGCCTGCTCACCATCGTCATCGTCTATTTCTTCAGCCGCATGCTCTTTGGAGAGATCGCGGCGCTGCTCGCCGCTGCGGGCTGCGCCCTCTATCCCTATTTCATCTTCCTGCCTGGCACGATTTTAGCCACTACACTATACAGTATGCTCCTGGTGCTCGGCACCTGGATGTATGTTAAGGCTGTAACTTCCAATAATAACAAGATGATGTTCTTTGGCGGAATGGTCTGGGGCTGGGCGGTGCTCACGGTCACCACCGCGGTTGTCCTCGCCGGCGCCACAGTGGTGTGGCATCTAGGTCACGCTCGCAGGGGCTGGAGGGAGGGGCTCAGGCTGGCCGGATTCTTTGCTGCCGGCATGCTGCTGCTTCTGCTGCCGTGGATAGCGCGCAACCAGCTGCGGCTGGGGCGGCCGCTGCTGGCTACCAACGGCGGTTACAATCTCTGGCTGGGCAATAATCCGGCCTCCGATATCGATTCACCCTGCAGTGTGCCCACGCCGCCGGATATGGATGAGCGCATTATCAGCTCGGGTTCCGAAATTTACGCCGATTCGCTCTTCAGTGCGACGGCCCGTTCTTTCATCCTGGCCGAGCCGGGCGTCTTTGTCAAAAGGACCCTGCTCAAGGCTCTCTTTTTCTGGCGGCTCGATCCCTCGCCGGTCACCGCCTCCTACCTCCGGTCGGACGGGATGGTCCGGGCCGCGGGGCTGCTCACCTTTCTGCCCCTGCTGCTGCTTACTTTCTGGGGATACAGGAAAGCCCCGCCGCAGTTGAAGAAGAGGATGGCCCTGTTTTTATATTATGCCCTGGCCTACACGGCGGTGCACGCGGTGATGATCGTCAAGGTCCGGCTGCGCCTGCCGCTGGATCACTTTATTATTATGATGGCCGCCTATGGCTTGACCCTCGTCCGGCTGCAGCGGCATAAATCAGAAGAGAGGATGCCTGGCAGTGCGTGATGCTGAGCAAAACAAACCGTCCTCGGGCTCGACCCCGCAGCCGCTTTCAGAACGGCAGCGCCGGCTGGGTCATGAGGTACGCTCCGCCGCACAGGGCCTTCTCGGCTACATCAACATCTTTAGCGATGAGATGCAGTCGCGCCTGACCCCCGAGGAGGCGGTGCTGATGGAGCGCGTCTGGCACTATGGCAAAAAATTGTCTGAACTGAGCATGGAGCTGCTGAACGAGCTGCAGGAGCTCGCACAAAAGCTCTCAGCCCGGGAACCTGATTAGAGCATGAGGATCGACAGGATGCGGAGAGAGAAAGGAAACGGCATGAAGAAGATGATCCGGGTGCTTCCCGGCCTGCTGCTGATATGGGCGCACACTGTTCTGGGTGCTGTGCAGATGCCCTATCGCTGCACCGTCGTGGAGTCGTCCGATAAAGCCCTTGTCTGCGATATCGTTTTTGATTCGGTCAGCGTGGCCCAGAAGCTCAGCGGCGGCCAGTGGATCACCGATGTCACCCTCGATGGGGCGACCTATACCGATCGCTACACTCTTCCCCGCCTGCCGGTGACCAGCGTGCTCTTTGGGGTCCCGGCCGACGGGCAGGTCCGTCTGAGCCTCCTCTCAGAGGAGAGCACGACGAAAAGTTCGGGCTTCCTGCGGATGGCGGACAAACCGGTCTACAACGTTGTCGATTCGGAGGGGCATGAGCAAGCTGCGCTGCCTTTGGCGGAGCTGGAGGGGTGGTATCCTGCACGGACCGTCGAGCTGGGGATGGACGGAATGTTCCGCAGCCAGCGGTTTGTGCAGGTCTACCTCCGTCCTGTGCGCTACGCCAGCCGTCAGCAGTCGCTGCAGATCGTGCGCAAGCTTCGTCTGCGCCTGGACTTTGAGAGCGGGGGCGCCGCAGCGGTGGCCGCCTCGGGTTGGACCCGCTCCGCCTCGGCGGAGCCGGCGGCGGTTGAGGCACAGCTGGCCTCGACGCTGGCCAACTATGAGGAGAGCAGAAAGTGGCGCGTGGACGCCGCCGGCGAGTCCGCCCTTGCCAAATCTTCCCGGCCGGCCGGTGAAACGCAGCGTCTGCGCATCGAGCTGGGGCAGGATGGAGTCTATGTCATCACCGGGCGCGAAGTGGCCGGCGCGGGGGTCTCCCTGAGCGCCATCTCCCCCGGCGCCCTGGCCCTGACCCATCGCGGCAAGAGCGTCGCCATCCTGGTGGAGGGGGGGAGCGATGGCAGCTTTGACGAAGAGGACCGCATCATCTTCATCGGCCGCCATAACAGCGCCCGCACTTTTCAATTCAGCCAGTATTCCGACAACGCCGTCTACTGGCTCTCCTGGGACGGAAGCGTGGGCGCCCGTTTCGCCGAGTCGCCGGCCTCTCCGCCCCAGAATGCTGCGGACACTCTGACGAGCGGTCAATTCCAGCTCCATCTGGAGCGCGATCTGATCTACGAGCGGACGCTGGACAACAACGATCCCAATCTCGATCACTGGTACTGGGCTTCCGCCTCGCCGGATTATGAGTTCACTCTGCCGCTGCCGATCGACCACCTGGTCGCCGGCCAGCCGCTCGACCTGACCGTGAATATGCTCGGCCTGACCCATATCTACCAGGCCAACCCCGACCATCATGTGCGCCTCTATCTCAACAAGCAGCAGGTCGCGGAGGCCTACTGGGACAATCAGACCGCGGTCACCATTCAGCAGCGGATCGAAAAACCGGCGCTCCTCGCCCAAGACAATGTGCTGCGCTTCAACCTGCCGCTGGATATCAAGGGCGTCGCCATCGACAAGATTCTGGTCAATTACGTCAAGCTCAATTTCGCCGGCAAACTGGTCGCGAACGAGGATTCCCTGCGCGTGCTCCTGCCCGCGAGCGGACCGCGTCTGGTGCGCATCGACGGCTTTTCCACGGATCAGCTCTACGCTTTTACGGAAGAGGGGCAGATCATGACCGGGTACCGGATGAAGCCGGGCGGCGGCGGCTGGAGCTGCTACTTCGGTTACCAGGCCGAAGCCCCGCGCAATCTCTACTTCGTCGGCCGGAACCGCCTCAAGCCGGTCTCCTCCATCACCCTCGACCGGCCCTCGGCGCTGCGTTCGACCGCCAACGGCGCCGACTATATCATCGTCACCCATGCCGATTTCGCCGCCCAGGCGCAACGTCTGGCGCAGCACCGCGCCGCTGAGGGGCTGCGCACGGCTGTGGTCGACATCCAGGATGTCTATGACGAGTTCAACGACGGCATCTATGATCCCAATGCCCTGCGCGACTTTATCTCCTACGCCTATTTCAACTGGACGCGTCCCGCCCCCCTCTACGTGCTGCTCTTCGGCACGACCACCCACTACATGAACAAACGGGCGGCCGAGAAGCTCAATCTCAAGAGCTACGTCCCGACCCTCATGGTCTATACCAACTCCTGGGGCATGACTTCATCGGACAACGCCCTGGTCGCCGTCAGCGGCAACGACATTCTGCCCGATCTTTACATCGGCCGTTTCCCCGTCAGCAGCGCCGACCAGGCGGATATCATGGTCCGGAAAACGATCGATTATGAACAGCAGCCGGTCATCGATGAGTGGCGCCGCAGCATCGGCATGGTTTATGCCGAAGGCGACGGCGGGCGTTTCATCCGCGACGCCAACGAGCTGGTCGCCAGATACACGCCCAAACGGATCACAGTCAACCGGCTGACCACCCTGCAGGGATCGGTCCATTACGGCAACACCGAGACCCTCGCCGAAATGATCAATACAGGCCAGAGCCTGGTCAATTTCATCGGACACGGCGGCGGCGGAGTCTATTTCGACAACGAATTGTTCAAGATCGAGGATGTCAAGCGTCTCAACAACAGGAACCGCTATCCCGCCGTCTTTAGCATGACCTGTTTCGTCGGCCATTTTGACAATCCCGAGATGCCCTCGCTAGGGATGGAGCTGGTGCTCGCGCGTGACCGCGGCGCCGTGGCCCACTTTGGTTCTGCGGCCAAGGCTTCAGCCGACGGCGACTATTACCTCGATATCGCCCTTTTCAACGCCATCTTCGCCGCTGAAGCACGGCGCATGGGCGAGATTGTCACCCTTGGCAAGCTTTTTCTGGTTGAAAGGACCAATGGCTATTGGGACAATCTCCGCCATTTCGTCCTGCTTGGAGATCCCGGCCTGAATTTTCACCTCTCGGAAGAGGAGGTCACCATTGAACCCTCCCGGAGCGCCTACCTGGTGGGCGAGACCATCCAGGTCAGCGGCAAAGCGGAGAGGATCACCTCGGGCAGCGCCGTGGTGACGCTCGCCAACGAAGCCGATTCTGTTCTGGCGCGCAAGGTGGTGCCCCTGCAGAACGGCGCCTGGGCGTGCGATCTTTTCACCTTGACCAGCGAAAATATCGCGCTCTGGAGAACCGGCGAAGCGACAGTCCGGGTCTTTGCCTATAATGCGCAGGAGGATGCGGCTGCGGCAGCGACGATTTCGGTGGCGGGTCATGCCATGGTGCAGATCGGCACCGATCCCCTGCCCCCGGTTCACCAGGAGCCCTTTTATTTTACGGTGACCGTCGATGAGACCGCCCTGCGCAGCCGCGGCGGAGTGGCGGCTGTGACCCTCAATCTCTCCACCAATGCAGTCGAATGGCAGAACATCGCCCTGGTGCGCCAAAGCGACGGCGCCTGGCGAACGCCCGAAGGCCGCAAGCAGAACGAGGGCTCGCGCGTCTATTACCAGAGTGTGGTGACGGCGGGCAACGGCGAAAAGATCGTCGGCACGATCAGCTATGCCACCGTCGGATTCCGTCCCGACATCTCGATCGATCCTACGTCGATCAGGATCTACGGGGCCCAGACCCGCATCGATTTTCGTATCAAGAACGGCGGCGACAAACCCTCCGGTCCCTTCCGCGTCCTGGTGACGGAGGGCGTGAACGCCTCGACGTACAAACCGGTGGGCGAAAAGCTGCAGGTGGCATCGCTGCCTGCCAACAGCGATTCCGTGCTGACGATCCTCTGGAATACGCCCAATGCGGGAGAACGCAAGTTCTGGTTCCAGTCCGATGCCGACAATCAGGTGGAGGAGAGCAACGAGAACAACAATATCACTCTGGCGGTCTCCAGAATCGTCACCACCGCGACCGGCAGCAACGGTCCCCTCTACCTGCCCGAGAGCAACGGCTATATAGACATCCCGGCCGGGGCGCTCTCCCAGACGGCGATGCTGAACTGGAGCCAGGGGTGGGATGAAACCCAGACCCGCGCGGCGGCCTGGTCCGGACTGCTGCCGGTCAAGTTCCGCTTCTCCTCCAGCCATGTGCTTTATGGCTTCAGTTTTGCGGACACTTCGCTGGCGCCCGGCAAGGAGATCGGGGTGGTCGCGCTTTTCGATCCGGAGGATGCCGGTAACCGGGCGCTGGTTCGCAACGGGAGTCTGCGCATCTACGGCTGGAACAGCCGATCCAATACCTGGCACGGGCTCAAGTCGGTGATCGATTCCACGCAGGGGATGGTCTCGGCCTCACTGCCGCCCACCCTGCGCGCTTTCAGCCTCCTGGCCAGCCAGGATGCCGAAGCGCCGGTAATCACCCTCAGCGTCGGCGGGCAGAACTTTGCCGACGGGGATGTGGTTTCGCGCAATCCCCTCTTTTCAGCCTATATGGAAGATGCGACCGGTTTTGATCTGGCCGGAGCCGGCATCCGTGTGCTGCTCGATCATCAGCAGGTCGATGCGGACGATTACACCCTTTTCCAGAACTCTGATTCGCGGCGTTCGCTCACCCTGACTTTTGCACCGACCCTCGAGACCGGCAGCCATACACTGCAGATCGAGGTGATGGATATCAACAGCAACGCCGCGCAGCTGGAGGCGGCCTTTCACGTCGAGGGGATTTTCGATCTGGTCAGCCTGGCCAACCATCCGAATCCCTTCCACGAGGAGACCACAATCGCCTTCAATTTATCCGAGACCGCCAATCGTACCCGGCTGGCCATCTATACGGTCTCCGGGCGGCTCATCCGCAGTTTTGAGCTGCAGGGTGTGACCGGCTACATGGAGGTCGACTGGGATGGCACGGATGACGATGGCAACCAGGTCGCCAACGGCGTCTACTATCTGAAATTCATCGCCGAACAGGGCGAGCAGCGCATTGAACGTATCGAAAAAATGGCCAAATTGCAGTAGGGAGAAAGGGCTTCGCGCATGGCAACGACAACTCCTTTCAGAGAGCGCATCGGCAGACCGCTTTTTCTGGCTCTGATTTTTCTGGGCGTGACCACCGTGCGGGCGGGCGATTACGCGGCGGACTTTACCCGCATCGGCGTGGGGGCAAGGGCCATGGCGATGGGCGGGGCTTATGTCGCCGTCGCCAACGACGCCAGCGCCAGTTACTGGAATCCGGCAGGAGCTGTGGCGGGGGGGGCGCTGGCTCTCCAGGTCGAGCACATGCCGATGTTTGCGGGGCTGGCGCAGTACAACACAGCCGGGGCCCATCTGGCTTTCAACGCGCAGACCAGCGTCAGCATCAACTGGATCCGCCTCGGCGTCGATGACATCCCCCGCTATGACGCCCTGCTCGGCAGCCGCTATGACCGCTACACGACCGGCGTCAACCGCTCCACCGGCGAGGCCACGGGCTGGTTCGCCGACCGGGAGGATGCCCTCTTTTTGACCTTTCGCCGCAGCATGCTCCTGGATCTGGCCATCGGCGGCGATATCGCCGGCACCGTCATCCCCACCGAGATCGCCTTCGGGGTGACCGGAAAATATATTCATCAGGCCCTCGACAGCTATACCGGCAGCGGCCAGGGCCTGGATGCGGGTGTGCTGGTGCGGTTCATGCCCGGCTGGGTGGACGAGCCCGAGCCGCGCACCTGGCTGAGTCTGGGAGCCTCTATCCGCGATCTCTCGCGCACGCAGATGAGCTGGAATACGGCCTCAAATCACAAGGACGAGATCGCCCGCGGTCTGCAGGCGGGCGTTGCCCTTTCCCATACCCTGCCGGCGCTGCGCATGCGCATCACCGCGGCCTACGACCGGCTCTTCTGGAACGAGGAGGGCAACTGCGCCGGCGCGGAGCTCAAATTCTTCAACCTCCTCAGCGTGCGGGGCGGCTACTATCGCAGCGAACTCACCGCGGGGGCCGGCCTCAACCTGGCGGGATTCAGCCTCGATTACGCCTTTGTCGGCAGCGACCTCGGCAATTCGCACCGCATCACCGGGGCCTTTCACCTGTAAGCGGGAATCCGGACGGATATGGAAAAGTGGCTTGAAGGCAGGCGGGGAAGCGGGTGGTGGCTGGGCGCCCTTCTGGTCGCGGCGCTTTACGGTGGAACACTCTCGTTCGGCTTGACCTATGACGATCTCCTGCTCATCAAAAAGTGGCCGCTGGCCGAACTGATGAGCAAGTGGAGCGAGCCGTGGTCGGAACGCTTTTACCGGCCACTGATCAATTTCTTTTTCACCGGCGAGCATCTCCTCTTCGGCGGAGCGGCCTGGGGGTACCATCTGGTCAACCTCCTCCTCGCCGCGATCGTGGTCGGGATCTACCAGCGCATTCTGCGCGGTTTTAAGGCCAGTGCCCTGCCGGCGCTGCTCTGCGCCCTGCTTTGGCTGGCCTTGCCCGGCAACGGGGCGGTCATCACCTGGATTTCGGCGCAGATCGATCTTTTTGCCCTTGTTTTTATGCTCGCCGCCTTTTATCTTGTGCAGTCGGCGGCAGCGCAGCCGCGGCGCCGCGCCGGCAGGGTGGGGCTCTCCCTCTTCATGGCCATGCTGGCCTATGGCAGCAAGGAGATCAGCGTCACTTTACCCCTGCTCATTGCCGCCTGGCTGATCATCATGGCGCCGCTGCCGCGCCGGCAGGCCCTGGGGCTGCTGCTGCCCCATCTGGCGCTCTGGGCGGCCTATTTCGTCTGGCGCGCGGTCGTCCTCGGCGCCCGCACGGTGGGGGAGAGGGGCTTTTCGGAAAATCCCTGGGTGGCGGAGAGGCCGCTGGCGGGGATCGCCGGCATGATGATCCGCTATTTCGAGGCGCTGCTCTCGACGCTCTACCCGCTTTTTCTCATGCCGAGCTGGCTGACCGCGCTCCTGATGCTCGTTTTACTCGGCCTGCTGGCCGGGATGATCTGGAAACGGCGCGTAACGCTGCAGCTCTGCAGCCGCGGCAGCGCTCTGCTCCTGACTTTTGCCGGCATCGCCGCCCTGCCGAACATGCTCGACGCCTCACCGCGCCTCCTGGGCGTGCCGACCCTCGCGGTCGCGGCCATGACCGTGCTGGCCATCCGGCGGCTGCTGGCGGACGCTCCGCGGCTGCGGCCGCAGATCATCATCATGGCGGCGCTCCTGCTCTTCTCCTATCTCCACATCAACGGCGAGGTGCAGGCCTGTTTCACCCAGCCGGTCTACCGCTCAACGCTCCAGTACGACAGCAACGACCGGCGGCGCTGGCCTTTCAGCGATCTGCACAATCTCCGCTATTCGATGCGGGAAACTTTCCTCAAGATGGTCCAGTGAAACTACACGCCCTACTCCGCCGGCCGTCCGGGTTCACAACCGGCGTGCTGGCGCTCCTTCTGCTCTTCGCCCTGCTGGCGGCCACGCTCTGGCCCGCCACGCTCGACGACGCCTTTATCAGCTACCGCTACGCCCGCCATCTCGTGGAGGGGCACGGCCTGGTTTTCAATCCCGGCGACAGGGTGGAGGGCTTTTCCAACCTGCTCTGGGTGCTGCTGCTTTCGCCCTTTATCGCTCTCGGGTGGGAGGCCGAAACGGCCTCCAAGCTCATCGGCGCGGCCTGCGGACTCGGCGCTCTCCTCATCGCCATGCTGCTGCTGCGCCGCCACTTCCGCGCCTCCAGGCCGGTTGTCCTCCTCTTCGGGGTCTGGCTTGCCACCTCCACCGGTTTTGTCTATTATGCCGTCTCCGGGCTGGAGACTCTCTTTTACACCCTGCAGCTGCTCCTGCTGATCTGGTTTCTTGCGCAGAGACAGCTGGGCTGGGCCGCCCTGATCAGCACCTCTCTGATCGTCACCCGCCCGGAGGGGATGCTCTTCATCCTGCCCCTGGCGCTTTGCGCATGGCCAGCCTGTACGGGGAACGGGGAGGGGGGGCTCCTGAAGCGCTTTTTGCCAGGGCGGCGCGGCCGTGCAGGCGCGGGGGCGTGGTGGCGCTATCCCCTCATCCCGGTCGCCGGGCTTGCCCTGGCCACCCTGTGGCGGTGGTCCTACTACGGCGCCCTGCTGCCCAATACCTTCAACGCCAAGATCAAGACCCACTGGGGCCTCTTCCACTATCTGATGTGGCACACCCAGACCTTCGTCAACTATGCCTATCGCAGCTTCGCCTGGAACGAGTGGGTGCTGATCCTCGCCCTCTTTTATCTTTTTTTCCTGCTGCGCCGCCGCGATCTTGCGCCCGCCGCCGTCCTCGGCTGTCTGCTCTTTTTTATCTGGTTCAGCGGCTCGGACTGGATGAGCTTCGGCCGCTTTTACGTCCCGGCGCTGCCCGTGATCGGGCTCTTCGCCTGGGCGGGGGTGCAGGCCATCGTCACCGCGTTGCAGAGGCACGGGATCAGGGGGGGGCGGCTCTGGCTCTGGCTCAGTTTGCCCATCCTCTTCAATCTGGTCACCTTTTACTATGCCGATGAGGAACTGGCGAGCGGGGGGAGGATCAATCCCGCCATGCACAGCCGGCCCCATCGCGCCGCGGGACTCTGGCTCAGGGAACATGCCTTGCCGGGGGAAAAACTGGTGGTCAACGAGATCGGCGCCATCGGCTGGTACTCCGGCCTGCACATCATCGACATGATCGGACTCACGGATAAAACCATCCCCGGTTTCTGGAAGAGCGGCGATTTCGCCGGTTACGCCGATTTCATCCTGGCGCAAAAGCCGGAGTGGATCGCTCTCAACGACCGGCAGGATCCCGCCGATGAGGGGATGGATCCGGTTCATCGCACCCTTTACGAGCGCATGGAGGCGGGCGGCCTCTACCAACCTGTCCGCACTTTCCCGCTGAGCAGAGGCAAAAATCTGCTCCTCTTCCGGCGGAGCGGGCCATGAACCCGGCGCCGGAGAGGCGGGATCCCGGCGCCAGGGCTGAGGCTCGTTTCTGGCGCGCTCCGGCGGGAAAGGTGACCGGTGCGGCGCTTTGGCTGCTGGGTCTCTATTTTCTCGCGGCATTTCTCTTTCTGGCCTGGCACCACATTCCCTGGCCCTTCGAGCTGGAGTGGATGGAGGGGGGGATGCTCGATCATGTCCATCGCCTGCTGGAGGGCGACAGGCTTTATGGCCCGCCCGCGCTCGAATTCACCGCGTTCAGCTATCCGCCGCTCTATTTTTATTTCGCCGCCGCCCTGGGCACCTTTTTCAGCGCCGGATTTCCCCTGCTGCGCACAATCTCGACCCTCGCCCTCTTGCTCACCGTGCTCCTCATCGGTTACTGGATCCGTCGGGAGAGCGGATCGCGCCGCGCCGGTGTCCTGGCGGGGGCGCTCTATCTGGCGAGCTACCCGGTCAGCGGCTTTTGGTTCGGTCTGGCGCGGGTTGATTCGCTCTTTCTCCTCCTCCTGCTTGCCGGCCTCTATCTGCTGCGCCGCAGCCGCACCCTCGCCGGAGGGCTTGGTGCTGCTCTCCTGCTCGCCCTCGCCTTCTTCTGCAAGCAGACAGCTCTGGTGATCTCCCTGCCGGTGATGATCTGGCTGGCCCTCTGCGGGAAAAATCCGCGCAGATGGATCATCCCCGCCGCCTGGCTCGGCCTTCTGGCTGCCGGTCTCTGGATGCTGCAAAGGGCGAGCGGAGGCTGGCTTTTCTATTACCTCTTTTATCTGCCCGGCCAGCATTTACCCGTCTGGTGGCGGGTTCACCACTTCTGGATCGACTATTTCTTCAAGCCCCTGCCCATCGCCACCCTCGCCGGCGGACTCTATCTCCTTGCCGGGTCCAGCCGGTTTCGCGGGCGGGATCTATTCTGGCCGGCCGCTGCCGCCGGGCTCGTTGGCGGCCCCTGGCTGGCGAGCGTCCCCTCCGGTGCTTTTCACAATGTCGCCATGCCCGCCCATGCCGCTTTCGCCATGCTCTTCGCGCTGGCCGTCCAGCGCTGGTTCACCGCAGCGGCGCGGCGGGAATCTCCGTCAAGCCGTCAGCAGCAGCCGGAGGGACCAGCGCTGCGGTTTCTGCGCGCCCTCTGCGCCCGCCCCGCACTGCGCCGCTGTGCACTCTTTCTGCCCTGGGCAGCCGCTCTGCTCCAGCTCATCCTGCTGCTCTACAATCCCCTCCACCACCTGCCCGCTGCCGCCGACCGGCAGGCCGGCGAGGCCCTTGTGCGCCGCATCGCCGCAGTACAGGGAGAGCTCTGGATCCCCAGCCACGGCTATCTCGCCCGGCTCGCCGGCAAGAGCGGATGCGCGCATCGCTGCGCTCTGGATGATGTTCTGCGCGGAACCGATGAACCCGGCAAGAGAGAGCTGGAACGCGAAATCGCCGGCGCACTTGTGGAACGGAGCTATGCGGTGATTATCGCCAGCGACGATTGGCTGGCCGGGGAGATTGAGAGGGGGTATGGTGAGGGGAGGAGGATCTTTGACCCTGGGCGCCGGTTCTATCCGCTGACCGGCTGGCAGACAAGGCCCGAACTTTGGTATGAACGCCGCGAAAAGTGACTCAGGAAAGGGAGCGGCCGGTTTTCTCCGCGTGGAAGCGGTCAATGGCCAGCCTGAAGGCGCCCATCAGCCCCTCCAGATAGGAGGACTCGGAAAATTCGCTGCGCACGTGCCGGTGCCCGGCGAGCCCCATCTGCCGGACCTGGACCGGATTGCCCGCCAGCCGGTCGATCCGTTCCGCCATTGCTGCGGTATCCAGCCAGGGTACGAGAAATCCGGTGACATTCTCCCGCAGCCACTGCGGGATCCCGCCCACATCAAAGGCGACGACCGGCGTACCGTTGGCCATCGCCTCCAGCCCGACCAGACCGAAAGGCTCCGCCCAGAGCGAGGGCATGACCACCGCCATCGCCTGCCGGTAGGCCTGCTGCAGCGCCTCCCCCTCCATCCAGCCCATGAACTTTACGCGGTGGCTTAACTCTTTTTTCGCGCACAGGGATCTGATCCGCGCGGCATAGCGTCCGTCGCCGGCGATGCAGAGCCGGATCTCCTCGCGGCAGCGCTGCATCACATCGAGGAGCAGGTCCGCCCCCTTGTAGCGGTCGGTGAGACGGCCGACGAAGAGGATGATTTTTTCACGGGGGTAGGAGCCGGCCGGATCGAAACCATTCTCCGGCGTGAAGAGGGGGAGGGTGGCGATTTTATGGGGGGCAAAGCCGTTGAGGATATAGGCGCTGCGGACGTGATCGCTGGCGGTGAGGGCGTGATGGCTGCCCTTGCAGGCGGCCAGGAGCCGCTGCGCCTCTTTCAGGCTGGCCAGGCGGGGAAGACGGGAGCCCGCAGCGGGGCGGCGGATAAAGTGGCCATTGAGCAGGCAGCGCCAGCCGAGGGGCCACGGGCAGAGCCGCCGGGCGAAATAGCCGCGGCGGGTATCCTTGAGGCAGATGGGGCGGTAGTCATGGAACATCTGCACGACGGGAAAATTCCGGCACAGCGCGGTCAGGGCGGGGGCATGAGCGATGTCCTGAGTAAAGACAACATCCGGTTGCAGGCCGGCGGCCAGCGCAAGCAGCCTCTCCGCGACATCGTCGCTCTTGCCCTTGGGGCCGCTCTCCAGCCCCGGCAGTGCGTGTTCGCTCTCGAGCGGGAGATCCCGCTCCATGGCCTCGCCTCTACGGCGGCCGTAGACCAGGAGCGTGCGCTCTCCGGCGCGGTGAAGCATGTGGATGATTTGGGCCGTATAGCGGTCGATACCGCCCGGATGTCCGCCATAGAGCGTATTGATGAGGAGGACCTTCATCACTCGCCCAGGTTGGCGACCAGCCCGGCGGCGAGCGCCTCCGCGGTCTCTACCTCCTTATATCCCATCACGCCCACGATCGAGTGCAGATGGTGGAGCGCCAGGAGACGCCCCTGATAGGGTGTCTCCACTTCGATCCGCCCCGGTTTTTCGGCGATCAGGGTGCCCCGCTCTTTCAGACCGGCGGAAAAAGCCTGGAATGCCGCCAGTGACTCGCCGGCGCTGGCGGTGAGGACGAGAAAAGCCTGTACGGTGTCGCCCTGGACTACATAGTGGGCCATCAAGCCGGCCAGAAAGAGGGACTGGCCGAGCATGCCCCGGGTGTAATAGACCAGGGAGTGCGGCAGCTGGTCCGCCTGCGGCAGCAGAACAAGTTCGCGCGGCGGCGGCGCTCCGGGCAGGGCGCCGGCGATTCCGCGCGCCGTACGCATCATCTCCTCCCGCACGGTCTCTTCGAAGGAGCCGGCGTTGAGCTGGACGAAATAGCGCCCCTTGTAAAAGCGGATATTCAGTTCCGAGAGGGTGGCCTCTTCGCCGATTTCGGCATACTCGAGCCCCGGCGAGCGGTGACGGCTGTAGATGCCGAAAGCATCCAGGGGTGTGCCCATGTCGCTGATATCGACTGTATAGGTCATGTTCATATCATCCCCCCGGATGTAGGCCGCGGTGGCCATCTCGACGAAATGATAGTCGTTGTAGAGCTCTGCCTCGCCATTGATGTATTCGAAGAGATTGTCCGGCAGGTAGCCTTGAGGTTCGATATCGAAGCGCCAGCCGTTTTCCGCTACGGGCAGGGGCAGACGGTTGATCAGGGTCATCTCCTGGGCGGCGCAGCCGGCCGTCAACGAGAGCAGGAGGAGAAGTAAAAGGGTTTTCTTCATGGCCGCTCCCTCAGGCGAAATGCTGCATGGCGCGCTGCAGATTGGCGGTGATGTTGACCCCGTTGGGGCAGGTCACGGTGCAGCCCGAGCAGCTGCGGCAGGCGCTGAGACCGGCTTCCCTGCCCAGATCGGCATAGGAGGAGAGGGCCAGAGCTTCGTCGCCATAGCCCTCGGCGTACATCAGGCAGCGCTGGATGTCGCTGATGGCGACGCCGTGTTCGCACTGATCCGCGCAGCGGTTGCAGAAGCGGCAGAGCCGGTCATCGATCACCCGGCCGTAACGGTGCAGGGTTTTGCGGTCCAGCCAGCCGAGGTGGGAGCCCATCACACTGAAATTTTCGTTGAGCTGGTCGAAGGTGACCATCGCCGGGATGGCGCAGGTTACATTCTGGTCGTCGAGCGCCCATTTGAGCGCGGCCTGGTGGGGGTTGAGCCCGCCCATGGCGGCGTCGGTATAGCCGCCGGCCTGGGTCTTCATGGCGATGATGCCGATGCCGGCCTTGGCAGCTTCGGCGATCGCCTTGGTGAGATCGGGTTCGCTCTTGAAATTGTAGGCGGTGAGGACGACATCGAAAAAGCCGCCCTTGACGGCCGCGCGAAGGGTGCCGCTCATGTTGTTGTGGGTCGAAAAGCCGGCGAAGCGCACCTTGCCCGCTTTTTTCGCCTCCTGCAGCAGCCCGATCCACTCCTCATTCTGGACCTCCTCGTCGCGCTTGAGGCCGTGCAGGAGCAGGATGTCGATATAATCGGTATTGAGGGCGGCGAGGCTGGCGTCGATGTCGGCGTTCATCCGCTCTTTCGTGCCGACCCGGATCTTGGTGGTGATCACCACTTTCTTGCGCAGATCGCCGAGCGCTTTGGCGACGATCTCCTCATTATGGCCGTCCATATAGCCGCGGGCGGTATCGATATTATTGATGCCCATGTCGACAGCCTGCCGGATGACGGCGGGATCGGAGGTGCGCATGGCGCCGTATCCGAGGATGGTCATTTGCAGACCGGTTTTGCCCAGGGTGCGGTAGAGGATCACCGGTTCCTCCTTCTCCTTCTCCTTGTTCTGGGCCATGCCCTGGAGCGGCAGCCCGGCGGCACCGAGGAGCAGGCCGGCGGCTGCGGCATCCCTGAGAAATCCTCTGCGGTTGATGTGATCGTTCATGGGGGAACCTCCATAGTGAGAAGAAACCGGCCGGGCCGGGTTGTTTTCGGCGGGACAACGGCCTGCTCCCGGTGGTGCGCATGCCAGCGAGGGGGAGCCGTCCGACGCATGAAATTAATGATAAAATGGATTCCGCGCAAGAAGATAATCAGTCCGGCCGGCTTCGCCGTCGTCTCCTGCTCGATGGTGAAACCGGCCCGGCAGTTCTTCAATTCCGGCGTATTTTGGGCAAAAAAAATCTTGTTTTTCAGGCAATTTGCGGCTATGTTATAGCACTACCGGTTACAAGGCACTGACAGAACGGGAAGAGCATGGCACCCAACAAGCTGACCTCAGCGCAACTGATCAGTCTCGTCCAATCCGTTTTTCCGCCGCTGCCACAGGACCGCAGGCTGGCCGTACTGGTCGATTTGCCTTCCGCCCGCGAGGCTGATAATGAGCCCTGGCGCATCCGCCGCTCTTTTGCTGAGCAGATGAAGGCGAGCCTGGCCGCCGGCACCGGCGCGCTGGGCCTGGAGGAGGTTATGCTCGTCGCCTATGAGGCAGTCGGCACCAACAACGGGGATCTGCCCGATCTCTGTTACCTTCTCGACGGGCCGCTGCCGGAGACGGCGCAGGAACTGCGGGGACGGGCCGGACGCATGGAGACCGGCGCTCTGTTCAGCCACTGCCAGCTCTTTATCGCTCCCACCGAGTATTCGGCCACCGCACCCCTGAAAATTGCGGCGCGGAGCCACAGTTTTCGCGCGGCGACGATGCCCGGTTTCTCCAGCGAGATGATACCGGCCCTGCAGATCGACTATGCCGAGGTGGCGCGCCGGCTGGCCCTGCTCAAGGAGAAGCTGGATCCGGCTGAATCGGCCAGCATTCTCTTTTTGGTCCGCGGGACCGACCACTACTTTTTTGATATCGACCTGCGCTTCCGCACCACCCATATCAGCGCTGGCCGCTTTCCCGAGGCGGGGATGGTCGGCAATCTCCCCAGCGGCGAGGCCTATATCGTCCCCTACGAGGGGGAAAAAGAGCCCCCGAGCCGCACGCGCGGTGAACTGCCGGTCCAGTTCGGCGACGAGATCGTCCTCTATCATGTTGAGAACAACCGGGCGCGCAGCGCTTTTGGTTCCGGCCCGGCCGGCCAGGCCGAGAGCGAGCGGCTCCTGGCCGAACCGGCCTATGGCAACATCGCCGAGTTGGGATTCGGCGTGCTCGCCGATTTCGGGGTCGAGCCGGTCGGCGAGATTCTGCTCGATGAGAAACTGGGCCTGCACATCGCCTTTGGCCGCAGCGATCACTTTGGGGGTTTTGTCGGAGCGGGCCAGTTCTCCTCGCCCCAGGCGCTGGTTCATATCGACCGCATCTACATCCCCCAGACCCAGCCCCAGGTCGGGGTGGCCTCGGTCAAGCTGCATTATGCCGACGGCCGGGAGGATGAGATCATCCGCGACGGGCGCTATCTCGATTTCCAGCCCCTGGCCTGATTTTTACATCTTGCAGCTTTCCCCGCAACTTTTTTCTTGCATTTTAGGCTTTAATGCTGTATTTTCTAATACTTTTTGAATAAACTGTCTCCCCTGCCCCTGCAATCGCACTTGCCTTTTGCGTGATCAACTGCCAACAAGATGCCTCAATCGGGAATTCTGAAGCGAAGCAGTTCCTCTTTATGATTACAGCAAAAGCGTACAGCTCCAGGATTGCAGGAGGGAGACCTGACCTCCAGTTCTTTGCAGCCATGAAGTCCAATGTGCGCGTGATAAATAATCCCTTTGTGAAATCGCCCGAAAAAGAAGGCCTTGCGGCGCCGCGCGCCAGCCGGTTCTGATTTGAAAGTGCATCCCATCCAGGTGCACTTTTTTTATGCATAATATTCCGCCACCATCCGGAAAGACAGGAGAATTGACTTTGAGAGATACCCTGGCCGCTTTGATCACTTTGCAGGATGTAGATTGCAAGCTGCGCGTCCTTGAACAGTCCAAGGGCGATCTGCCCCAGCGCATTGCCAGCCTGAATCAGGAGATAGCCCTGCTGGAAGGGAGTATCTCGGAAAAACGAAACCAGCTCAAGAGCAGCCAGCTCGGCCGTGAAAGCGGCGCCCTGGAAGTGGCCACCCTGCGCGACAAACTCAAGAAATATCAGAGTCAGCTGTACCAGGTCAAGACCAACAAGGAATACGACGCCATCACCCTCGAGATCGAAACCACCCAGGCCGACATCGAGAAACGTGAATACGGGATGCTGGAGATGGAGGAGACCGAGAAACTCCTTCAGTCCGAGATTGAGGGGCTGCAGCCCGGACTGGAAGAAGCGACGGGACAGCGCGATGCGGCCGAGACCAGCCTGCAGGCCATGCTGGCTGTGACCCGGGAAAAAGAGGATCTGCTGCAGCGGCAAAGGCAGGAGATCATCGCCAGGCTCCCCAAACCGGTCTACAGCACCTACGAACGCACGCGCATCGGCCGCGGCGGCATCGCCGTCGCCTTTCTCAGGGAGGGCTCGTGCAGCGAATGCTCCACCCGCATCCCGCCCCAGCGCGGCCTTGAAATCCGCATGATGAACCACCTCTTCCTCTGTGAGGTGTGCGGGCGCATCATGCTCTACGATCCCGAGCGCATAACGGTTTGCGAAGGGCATCAGCAGTAGCGCAAGAATTTGCTCCAAAGCAGGACAGGTGATCGCGCCCCTTTCTGCAGCGCAGAGGGGGTGAGGAAAGTCCGAACTCCGCAGAGCAGGGTGGTCCGTAACGCGGACC
>DAOOPF010000013.1:0-43174 GCA_035388125.1 bacterium
TTGTCCTCGCAATAATCAACCGTTGAGCGGCATCTTTGTTCATTTGCAGCATTTTAATTCGATCCTAAAAAAACATTCTCAGGAATTCTTCCATTCTGGCCGCGTCTTTTGGGGGATCGTCATAATGGAAAGCAAATGCCTGTAATCATCTGATCGGGCAGAGCAGTTATTTCTTTCCTGCTCAGTCTCCTCCTGTTGCAAAAAAAAAGCTGCCAGCAGACCGGCCAAGTCTGTAGTGCTGGCAGCGTCACCACACGCACGGTCCATGCGTTAGCACAGGCCATGGTGGGCTTTTTTTGTTCCGTTCAAATTACAAAATGGAGTCACGTTTGTCAAGTATTTTTTTTGACTAACTTTATGATTGATTGACGAGGGATTCATGCTGCATTTCCGTATTTCGGAGCACCTGCGCAGAGGCTGCCACGGTCGGTTCAGGACGGCCTTGCTGGCGCTTTTGCTGGCCCTTCTCTCTCTGACGCCGGTGAGGGCGCAAACCGGCGGGCAGGAGGCCAAGGGTTTTTTGATCGAATCACAGCCAGGCGGTGCCACGGTTTCGATCGAGGGGGAGATCATTGGCAAGACCCCCTGTTCCTTTCCCTATCAGCTTGCGGGTAAATACCGGCTTTTCGCTGAAAAGAGGGGCTATGAGTCGGTCTCCCGCGAGATCGATTTCGGCGCGCGCAAGATCGAGACCATCACTTTCATGCTCTCCCCCAAGACGCAGAGCAAGGCGATGCTGCGTTCCTTCTTCGTCACGGGCTGGGGACAGAATTATAGCGAGCAGCCGTTGAAGGGCAGGATATTCATGGGGCTGCAGGGGGCCTGTCTGATCGGGCTCGGGGTGGCGCATGTACGTTCGCTTCATTATGAGGATGAACATCGCCTGCGCCAGGACGCTTATCGGGTCGCGAGTTTGCAGCTGGATCAGGAGGAGGCGGCCTGGCAGGCGGTTCAGTCTTCTTACGAGGATTGGCGGCAGGCGGACCAGTGGCGGCGGGCGGTGATTTATGCCGCTGTCGGGGTGCATCTGATCAATTTTCTCGATGCGATCCTGGTCTTTCCCAAGAGCCTGCGCCAGATCGAGTTCCTCGCCGCCCCGGGCGCCGGCCAATCCGTCCCGCAGGGCAACGGCTTTTCTATTTCCTATTCCATCCCATTACAGGAGGCCCTCCGATGAAGAGCCGCATTGTTCTGGCGGCCTGGGTGCTGCTGCTTTCATTGCTGGCCTGCAATCAGCTCACCGAGCCGGTGCGCAATCCGGGCAGCAACTATCCCGCCGCGCCGGGCCACCTGGCCGCCCGGGTCGGCGACCGTTCGGTCCATCTTACCTGGAACCCACCCGCCGGCGAGATCGAGCGCTATTTTATTTTTCGCGCGGACAGCCTGCAGGCCCCTTCACTCCTGATCGATTCCTGTGCATCTCCCTTTTATGATGACGAGGGGCTGCTCAACGGCCAGCGCTATCTCTATCGCGTCGCCGCCGGCAACCGGGCGGGATTTCGTGGCGCGCCGGGTGAGCCCGTCTCCGCCCGGCCGGGCCTCTACTCCCTGCTCATCAACGACGGCGCCCTCTACACCAACTCAACCACCGTCACCCTGCGTTTCATCGCTCCGGGCGGGACGCGTTACGTCAAGGTCGCTCCGGACACGAATATGGCGCGGGCGAACTGGCAGCTCTACAGCGAACAGATCAGCTGGGCTTTCCCGCCCGGTGATGGGCAGAAATACATCTACGCCCTCTTCCTGGACAGCGAGGGCAACCAGACCGGAGCACCGGTCGCCGACGACATCCAGCTGGATACCAGAGCGGCGATCTACACTCTGGAAATGAGCGGCGCTGCCGGCGGACGCCGTACCGGAGAGATCGTCACCTTTCAGATGCGGACCAATGAACCCTACGGCAGCGCTGCCGTGGATCTCGGCTTGATTCTCGGCGAGGTGCGACTGCATGACGACGGCACGCATGGCGATGTCAAGGCCAATGACGGTCTTTACACCCATGCCTACACCATTCCGCCCTGTGAGGATATCTTTAATCTCTCACTCGCCGGCACCTTTACCGACCTCGCCGGCAACGTCTCCGATCCCTTTGTCTCGCCGCAGACTCTGACCATCCAGAATCCGCCGCGGCCGGTCCAGCTTTTCAAGCCCGACCGCATCAGCGGCAGGACGGACGCCCTCAACCTGACCTGGACGGTCAATGCGGAAGCCGATTTTTCGCTCTACAAGCTCTTCCGCGCCGACATGCCGCAGGTCGACTCCACCTCGTTGATGGTGGCGGCTTTTTCGATGGCGACAGCCAACAATTTTGTCGATTCGCTGCTGGCCTATAATCATGAATATTATTACCGGCTCTACGTCATCGACAAGCAGGGACTTATGTCCGGAAGCAATATCGTCAGCGGCCGGACCTCCACGGATGCTGCGCCCCAGGCCGCGGTACTCCAGTCCCCGCTCAACGTGACCACCACGAGCCTGATTTTGAGCTGGAGCCAGAACAACGAGACCGATTTTGCCCATTATCGCCTTTTTCGCGGCAGCACAGGCGAAGTGGGCAGCGGCGACCTGCAGATTGCCCTGATCGCCACCCGGTCGACGACACAGTATCAGGAGAGCGGGCTGGAGCCCAATACGACCTACTGGTACCGGCTCTACACCGTCGATCAGTCGGGCGGGATGAGCGCCAGCAATCCCGTCTCGGTCACGACCTACCCGGATGAAAAGCCGGATGCGGTCCTGCTTGCTGCGCCCGCCGCCAGCGCCGCCGGGGCCATGCGCCTGACCTGGAGTGCAAGCCGCGCCAGCGGGTTTCTCAGCTACCGCATCTACCGGGCGAACACCGCCTCGGTCGACAATTCGGGAATTCCCATCGTGATCATCAACAATGCAGCCACGACCATGCACGATGATGTCGGTCTGGCCGCTAATACCACCTACTACTACAAGATCTACGTCTATGACATGATGCAGAGGTCGACCGGCAGCAACACGGTATACGGGACCACCCTGCCATAACCGAAATGAAAGATTGGAGCTGGATGATGAAGCGCAGCAGATTTCGATCCCTGATCACAGCAGGCTTATGGTTGCTCCTGGTTTTCAATGCGCGGGCGCAGGAATATACGATCGGCAAGGACGATATGCTCGAAGTGACCTTTTGGCAGGACAACGAGCTCAATATCACCGCCCGCGTCGATGCCTCGGGTCAGATCAATCTGCCGATCGGCGGCACAATCAAGGCTGATGGACTGACGCTGAGCCAGCTCTCCGAGCAGATTGTGGAACGGATCTCCCTCTATAATCGCCGGATCACCAACGCCTCGGTCAAGGTGACCGAGTACGGCAGCCGCAAGGTCTACGTCATGGGCCATGTCCGCGAGCCTCGCAAGTATACCTTTGAGGTCATCCCCAACCTCTGGGATATCATCTCCGAAGCCGGCGGACCCCTGGAGACAGCCAACCTCAACAATGTGCTGGTCATCCGCAAGACGCCGGAGGGTGAGCCGCGCACCATGACCGTGGATGTGGCCGAGATCCTGCGCAACCGCAATTTCCAGCTCTTGCCCGTGGTCGAGCCGGGCGACAACATTTACGTCCCCGCGGTCGTCGGCAATGTCGCCGGTTCCGGCATCCAGTCGATGCAGGCGCAGCCCAACGTCCTCTTCATCTATGGCGAAGTGGGAAATTCTGGAGTTTTCACCTTCAACAAGGAGCTCAACCTGCTCGAGGCCCTGATCACCGCCGGCGGGCCGACCGCCACAGCCAAACTGAACCAGGTCCGGGTGATCCGCAAAAACGGGGCCTTTTCCAGCGTCACCAGGGTCAACGTTAAAAAATATGCCGATGAGAGCTCCCCCTCCTTTTTCATGGTCAAGGGGGGCGATACCATCTACGTTCCGCGCAAGAATATTTTCCGGGAGAGTGTGGCCTGGGATTTTATCATGATTTTCACCGGGGCTGTGCTCACCTCCCTGGCCTATAGTGTGGTGGCTGATCGATAGAAACCGTTACAATGAGGTATAAGACCATGGCAAAAATGAACAGCCGTGACTTGAAAATGTGGTGGCAGCTTCTCTTTCGCGGCCGTTGGTATATTCTGGTCAGCATATTTCTGGCGATTGCAGGGGGATTGTACTACGCCTTTACGGCAAATCCCGTCTATGAGTCGGCCGCAACGGTGATGATCATCGATACGGATCTGCTTTCCGGCAGTTCGCTGCGCTTTGTACCCAATAATGCGGCGGCCAACACCGAGATCGATTTCTTCCGGCGCCGCATCACCAGCGAGGATTTTCTGACCAGTTTGATTGACAGCACCGATATCCGCCAGGATCCCAAACTGAATGCCAGGATCACCCAGCTCGGCTATGAGAATCCTCACTTCGATCGCGAGGTGATCGCGCGGCAGGTCTATCTGGAGTATCTGCTCACTCACATTTCGACCAGGATGCGCGCCTACAATCTGATCGAAATCAGCGCCAGGGCTCCCTCTTCGGAGCGAGCTTTCAGGCTCGCCTCGGTCGTGACCAGAACGGCCATTGCGGAATCGCAGCACAACGAGATGCAGACGGTCTCTGTGGCCAGCGATTTCAGTTCCCAGCAGTTGGATATCTACCGCAAACGGCTCGATGAAAGCGAAAACCGTCTGAACTCTTTCCGGCAATCCATGATGGAAGAGGGGTTGAGCGAGAGCCAGCTGAGCAGTGAAAAGCTCACCGAAGTCCAGTCGGTCAAGCTCTCCACGGACATCGATCTGCAGTCCAAGCGCGATCAGATGCAAAAGCTGCTCAACGGCCCCCTGCACGACATCCCGCTCACCTACCGGAGCCAGCTCGATGCCGAGGTGCAGGAGATCAAGTCGCGTCTTATCAGCCGCTCCCAGGATGTGTGTGAGATGTTGAAGAAATTCAGCTGGAAAGATGCAGAGGTCATCCTTCTCAATCAGGAGATCGGGCAGCTCAAGAAAGAGCTTTATGAGCGGATCAGCAGCACGGTCGCTTCTTCCTTCAGCGGGCAGAGCCCGCAAATTGTCGCTGCGGCCATCCGTCTGGAGGAGGTGCGGGCTGACGTAGCCTCCTTGCAGCGTTCCAGTGAGGTCTTGAGCGGCATCATCTCCGGCCACACCAATACCATGCGCCGTCAGCCTTCACAGGAGGGGGTGCGCACCAAGCTGGAGCGGGACGTACAGATCAATCGGCAGATTTACGAGGCGCTCCTGCAGACGACGCAGGGATCACAGATCCGCGAGTCGGCGCAGGTGACTGAGACCAAGATGCGCTTCAAGCTGATCTCGCCGCCGCAGCGGCCGCTTGAGCGGATCAGTCCCAAGCGGGCTCGCGGGATGTTTATCGCCCTGGTGCTGGGATGCGGCATCGGTCTGGCCCTGGTCATGATCCGGGAGACTCTCGATGTGACCATTCGCTCAGTCGAGGATGTCTCCACGCTTTTTAAAATCCCGGTGCTGGCGGCTATCCCCAAGATCGAGACCCGTCTGGAGATCACGCGCAGAAGGCACAGGCGCTACGCAGTGGCGGTCGCCATTCCCATCCTGGCCATAGTTTCGCTTATGCTTGTGTTCCGCATTTTCAACCAATAGGGAGAAAGATGTGAAGTTGAACGGCACCTTGAGAGGCATCTCGGAATACAGCGAACGCTCGCCCTATTTTGCTGAGTTTTTCAGGCTTTACACCCGGCTCAAGCAGCCGGTGCAGGGCCAGGTTCCCCAGACGATGATGGTCACCAGCGCCATTGCCGGGGAGGGCAAAACGACCATCGCGGCCTACATCGGGATCACGGCCGCCCTGGCGACGCAGAAGAATCATCTCATTCTCGACTGCGATCTGAACCGCCCCACCCTGCACAAAAAGATGGAGCTGGAGCAGGTCAATGGTCTGACTGAGATCCTCAGTGAGGGGCTGGAGCTGACCCAGGCTGTTCAGACGACCAAATTTCCGGGACTGCACGTCATCTCTGCCGGCCGCACTGCGCCCAATCCCTTTGAATTGATGAGTTTCGGCCGCACCGAGGAGCTCTTTTCCCACCTGCGCCTCTATTACGAGACCATCGTCATCGATGCCCCTCCGGTCCTGAATGTCGGCGACACGCTCAAACTGGCGGAGAACGTCGATGGCATCATCATGGTAATTCTCTCCGGCCGGACCAACCGGGAGGTGGTGAAGCGGGCGGTGGAATTGCTCAAGGAGACCCGCAAGCCGATTCTCGGCGTGGTTCTCAATGACATGGGTGAGGTGCTGCCCTACTATTATCAGCAGAAATACTATTCCTATCACTATACGGATTTGGAAAACAGTTAATCAGGAGGAAGAGTGGCCGATTCCCGGCTTAAACGCCGCATTCCCTACCATCTGCCCAGCATCGGCGCCGATGAGGTGGCTGCAGTGAAAGAGGTTTTGCGCTCTGGCTGGCTGACCACCGGTTCCAAGGCCGCGCAGTTCGAAAAAGAGGTGGCGGCGCTGACCATGGCCAAATATGCGGTGGCGGTCAATTCCTGCACCTCGGGGTTGCATCTGGCCCTGCTGGCTCTTGGAGTTGGGCCTGGTGACGAAGTGATCACCACCCCGTATACCTTTTCGGCGACTGGCGAGACCATCGTGCATACGGGCGCCCGGCCGGTCTTTGCCGATGTCGAGAGAGGGGGGTTCAATATCGATCCCGGCAAGATCGCCGCTGCGATTACAGCAAAAACCAAAGCCATCGTGCCGGTGCATATGGCCGGCGACCCCTGCAATATGAGCGAGATCATGCGTCTGGCGCGCAGCCATCGCATCGGCGTGGTTGAGGATGCCGCTCATGCGATCGGAACCTGGTATGAAGGCCGGCCGGTGGGGAGCATCGGCACCCTGACGGTCTTTAGTTTTTACGCGACCAAGAATCTGACGACAGGGGAGGGCGGGATGGTCACCACCGATTCGGAGACCACCGCCGACTTGATGCGTCAGCTCAGCCTGCACGGCCTTTCCCGCGATGCCTGGACACGCTATTCCGCCAAGGGGAGCTGGCGGTATGAGATCTGCGAACTGGGTTACAAGTATAACCTTTCGGATATCCAGGCGGCCATCGGCCTGGTGCAGCTGCGCAAGTTCGAGGCGATGCAGGAGCGCCGGCGCCGGCTCGTCGAGGCCTATCATGAAGGTCTGGCCGGCATCCCCGACCTGATCCTGCCCGAGGAGAGGCCCGGGACCAGGCATGCCTGGCATCTCTACATCATCCGCCTGGGCGGGGAGCGGCCGCCTAACCAGCGGGATGATCTGATTGAGGAGCTCAAGGATGCGGGCATCGGCGTGAGTGTCCATTTCATCCCCCTGCATTTGCACCGCTATTATCAGCAGGCTTTCTCCTATGGCCCCGGGGATTTCCCCGAGGCGGAACGACAATACCGGAGCGCCATCTCCCTGCCGTTGTATCCGACTCTGAAGCTCGAAGAGGTGGCCCATATCTGCTCCATTCTGCGCCGCCAGCTGCACCGTACTGCGAGGTATCGCCCAAAGAGGGGGATGGTATACCATGATCAAGCGCACTTTTGACATTCTGTTCGCTATCGCTGGCCTGGTCATTTCGGCCCCATTTTTACTGATCCTGTCCGTTGCCATCAAGGCGACTTCGAAAGGCCCGGTTTTCTTCCGTCAGGAGAGGGTGGGGCGCTTTGGCAAGCCGTTCATCATCTACAAGCTGCGCACCATGGTGGCCGATGCGTCTGCCAAGGGGCCGGGTATCAGTCCGCGCGGCGATCCGCGCGAGACGCGCATCGGCAGGATTCTGCGCCTGACCAAGCTGGATGAGCTGCCGCAGCTCTACAATGTCCTCAAGGGCGAGATGAGCGTGGTCGGGCCGCGGCCCGAGATCCCACGCATGGTCGATCTCTACACGGAGGAGCAGCGCCGGGTGCTGGAGGTGAGGCCGGGTCTGGTCGGGCCGGCGCAGATCATCGGCAGGGATGAAGCGGAGATGCTGCCGGAAAACCTCGAGGATGTCGAATCCTATTATATCAACTATCTCATGCCCGAAAAGCTGAAAATAGATCTGCGCTACGCCGCCAATCCGCGCTTCGCCAATGACCTGCGCTGGATCTGGCTGGGCATTTCGGCGACCCTTTCCGGACTCTTCCGGCCCTTTTACCGCCAGAAGAAATCAAGCTGGCCGGTGCTCTTCGTCATCGACATGTTCCTGGTCATCAGCGTCTATTTTCTTGCCTACTGCCTCCGCTTCGACTGGCATATCCCCGGAGAGGAGCTGCATAACTTTACCCGCAGCCTGCCGGTCGTGGTCGCCCTGCGCGCTCTTTTTTTCATCTACTTCCGTCTCTATCAGGGGCTTTACAAGTATATCGGGCTGCCGGATCTTTTCAAGATGGCCAAGGCGGTCACCTACAGCACCCTTGCCACCGTTATCGTCATCTTTTTCATCGGTTTGCGTGTCCTGTCGCGTTCGATCTTTTTCATCGACTGGCTCTTCCTGCTCGGTGCCATGGCCGGCGTCCGCCTCTTCCTGCGCATCCAGAGCGAAAAAGAGCCCGCACAGAGCTATCTGGTCGCCAAACAGGTGCTGGTTATCGGTGCCGGCAGCGTCGGCGAGATGCTCATCCGCGAGCAGAACAAGAACAGTCACCCCTATGTGATCGTGGGCTTTATCGATGACGATCCGCAAAAGATCGGCACCGCCCTGCACGGCATCGAGGTCTTCGGCAACCGCAAGGATATCCCCCATGCCGCCAAAATGCTGCGCGCCGAGGAGATTTTTATCGCGATCAGCAATATCGCCTCCGAAGAACTGGCCGATATCCTCTCCTACTGCGAAAAGACCAAGCTGAAACACCGCATCGTGCCGGCCATTGCCGATGTGGTGAGCGGCCGCATCCACCTCTCCAAGGTGCGTGATGTCGATGTCACCGACCTGCTCGGCCGCAAGCGGTTGAGCCTTGATCTCGACGCGATCCAGAATTTTATCACCGGCAAACGCATCCTCATCACCGGCGCCGGAGGCTCCATCGGTTCCGAGCTGGTAAGGCAGGTTTTCGCGCAGCATCCCCGGCAGATGATCCTGCTCGACCGCAGTGAGAACTATCTCTTTGAACTGCAGAGCGAGCTGCCCGTCAGCCCCAATGCGGAGCTGAGATTTCTCCTCGGCGATATTACCGACGTGGAGAAAATGGAAAAGATCTTCTCCGAGACAAGGCCCGAGATTGTCTTTCACACAGCAGCGCAGAAGCATGTCCCGCTCAGTGAGGCCAATCCCGATGAAGCGGTGCGCAACAACATCCTCGGATCGCGGGTCATGGCGCGCTGTGCAGACCGCTACGGTGTGGGCCATTTTGTCTTTGTCTCCACAGACAAAGCCGTCAATCCCTCGAGCGTGATGGGAGCGACCAAGCGGGTGGCCGAGCTCTTTTTCCAGGCCTTTGCGCCCTACAGCAACACGCGTTTTATCACCGTTCGTTTCGGTAATGTGCTCGGCAGCCATGGCAGTGTCGTGCCCCTCTTTATGAAGCAGATCCAGGCGGGCGGACCGGTAACCCTGACCGACAAGCGGATCGAACGCTTTTTCATGAGCATTCCGGAGGCGGTCAATCTGATCCTGCAGGCGGTGACCATCGGCGAGAGCGGCGAGATCTACATCCTCAACATGGGGCAGATGGTCAGAATCGAGAAGCTGGCCGCCGATATGATCAAACGCTCCGGCCTCCGGCCCTACACCGATATTGAGATCAAGCAGGTGGGCCTGCGTCCCGGCGAGAAGCTCTACGAGGAGTTGGTGGGTGAGGAGGAGAGCTGTCTGTCGACCAGCCACAAATTGATCAGCCGCATCGTGCCCAAGCAGATATACCCTCTGCCGGAGCTGGCGCCGCGCATCGATCAGCTCATCGAACAAAGCCTTCTGCACTCGGCGGATGCCGTGCGCCGGGCTTTGTCCGACCTGGTCCCGGAGTATCAGTTCTCTAAAGTCAACGAGACGGTTTCCGACATTCAACCGTGAGGAACCTATGTGTGGAATCGCTGGTGTCCTCTCCTGGTCGCGCCTGACCAGGGAGCCGCTGCCTCTCATGCAGTCGATGGTCGACAGTTTGCGTCACCGCGGACCGGATCAATGCGGCGTCTATCTCGATGACCAGGTGGCCCTCGGGCAGGCCCGTCTGAGCATCATCGATCTTTACGGCGGTTCACAGCCCATCTCCAACGAGGACGGCACTCTCTGGCTGGTCTGCAACGGGGAAATCTTCAACTATGTCGAGCTGCGCAAGCGCCTCCGCCACCTCGGCCACCGCTTTTTCACCCGCTGCGACGTCGAGGTGCTCCTCCACCTTTATGAGCAATTCGGTGCCGACATGCTCAAGCTTGTCAACGGGCAGTTTGCGCTCGCCATCTGGGACACGCGGCAGCGGCAGCTCTTTCTGGCGCGTGACCATGTCGGCATCTGTCCGCTCTACTATTTGGCTGACGGCTACTTCGCCTTCGCCTCGGAGATCAAGTCCCTTTTCACGCTGCCCGGGCTGCGCAAGTCGCTCGATGAAATCGCGCTCGCCCAGACCTGCGTCTTCTGGTCGCCCCTGCCCGGCAAGACCCCTTTCAATGGCATCCGGGAGATCAAGCCCGGCTGCTATCTGCGGGTGCAGGAGGATTACCTGCAGGAGGTGCGCTACTGGCACCCTGAATATGCCTGCGCCGAGGTGGAGCAGATCAAGGAGCCCGCAGCCGCAATCGAGGCCACCCGGGAACTGATCGAGGATGCGGTGCGCATCCGCCTGCGTGCGGATGTGGCGGTCGGCGCCTACCTCAGTGGCGGACTCGACTCTTCGATCACTACGGCCATGATCAGGCGGCTGCACAGCGGACGGCTGCGCACCTTTTCGATCGGCTTTGAGAATCCGCACTATGATGAGACCTTTTTCCAGCAGATGGTCTCGGGGTATCTCGGCACCGAACACACGGCGCTGGCGACCAAGAACAGCGATCTCGGTGCCCATCTCTCCGATGTGATCTGGCATGCGGAAAAGCCCCTGCTGCGCAGCGCCCCGATCCCCCTCTTCCTGCTCTCACAGCGCGTCCACCAGAGCGGATTCAAGGTGGTCCTGACCGGCGAGGGGGCGGACGAGTTTTTTTCGGGCTACAATATCTACAAGGAGACCAAGGTCCGTCTTTTCATCGCCCGGCAGCCGCAGTCGGCATGGCGCCAGCTGCTGCTGCAGAGGATCTATCCCTATCTGGACGGCCGGGATGCCCGCAATGCCGCTTTCTGGCGCCAGTTCTTCCTGCGGGACATCACGCAAGTCGGCGATCCCTTTTATTCTCACCGGCTGCGCTGGCAGAACGGCGCCTTCATCCTTCAGTTTCTCAATGCCGACAAGCTCGCCATGCTCGGCCAGTACGATCCGGTGGAGGAGCTTCACCATCAAATCAACGGCATGATGGATGGCCTCGACCCCCTGGCCCGCGCCCATTTTCTGGAATATTACATCTTTCTCGGGGGCTATCTGCTCTGCTCCCAGGGCGACCGCATGCTCATGAGCCACAGCATCGAAGGCCGTTATCCCTTTCTGGACAAGCGGGTCATTCAGCTGGCCCTGCGCATCGCGCCTCGTCTCAAGCTGCGCGGGCTGGATGAAAAGTGGATTCTCAAGCGGAGCTTCGCAGACTGTCTGCCCAGCCAGGTGGTGAACCGGACCAAACAGCCCTATCGTGCTCCGATCAGGGAGATGTTTCTCGCCGCCATGGAGCGGTTCCAGCCCTATCTGCAAAACGACCGGCTGAAATCGGACGGGTGGTTCAACGCCGGCAAGGTCGAGCTGCTGACCAAAAGGCTTTTCGATCCGAAGAGCACCCTTTCCGCGCGGGAGGAGATGGCCTTGATGATGATTTTAACGACGGGGATGCTGCAGGAGCTTTTCATCGGCGGGATTACCGCTCCCGTGCGGAGAGTGCATAACGACTGGCTCATCTATGACAAACGGGGAGACACCGGCGCTTTCAGTGAAAAGGGGGCCTGGCACCATGCTGTTACATGACCGTTTTCTGCAGAATGTCCCGCTTCATGCCGGCAAAATTGCGCTCAAGGCGGGCGGCGTCACGCTGAGCTATGCGGAGTTCGGGGCGGCGGCCGATCGCCTGGCCCGCCATCTGGTCGGCATCGGCGTCAGGCGCGGCGACCGGGTTCTGCTCTACATGGATAATTCGGCCGATACCTGTGTGGCGATCTATGCCGTCCTGATGGCGGGAGGGGTCTTTGTCTGCCTCAATCCCACCACCAAGTACGACAAGCTGGTCTATGTGCTGCGGGATTGCGGCGCCGCCGTCCTCATTTCGCAGCGGGCGCGCCGGCTGCCTCTCGAGCGGCTGCGTGCGGATCTCGCCGGGCTCAGGGTGATCATGCTCGATACGCCCGGCGACGAGGGGGCGGACTCCCCTGCGCTGGCTGAAATTTTCGCCGCGCCGCCGGTCGGGGCTGATCTGCCACGGATTATCGACATCGATCTGGCCGCTCTCATCTATACCTCCGGCAGCACAGGCAATCCCAAAGGGGTGATGATGACCCATCTCAACATGCACTCGGCGGTCACCTCCATCACCACCTATCTGGAGAACACGGAACAGGATATCGTGCTCAGCGTCCTGCCGCTTTCCTTCGATTACGGGCTCTACCAGCTGCTCATGGTACTCAGCTTCGGCGGCACCCTCATCCTCGAGAAAGATTTTATCTATCCCAAGGTAATCATCCAGAGGATGATCGAGGAAAAGGTGACCGGGTTCCCGGGGGTGCCGACCATTTTCGGCCTGCTCTTCAGCCTGGCGGGGTGGGAAAAATACCGTTTTCCCGATCTGCGATATGTCAGCAACACCGCCGCCGCCCTGCCGGCCGCATTCATCGCCCGGCTGCGCGCGGCCTGGCCGCAGACCACCATCTTTTCGATGTACGGGCTCACCGAGTGCAAACGGGTGGCCTATCTGCCGCCCGAGGAGATCGACCGCAGGCCCGGCTCTGTCGGCAAGGCGATGCCGAACTGCGATACTCTGATCGTCGATGAGGAGGGCAGGGAGGTCGCTCCCGGCGAAACGGGTGAGCTGGTGGTGCGCGGCGCGAATGTTATGCAGGGCTACTGGAACCTGCCCGCCGAGACCAGCAGGGCGCTGCGGCAGGGCCGTCATCCCTACGAGCGGGTTCTTTATTCGGGCGATCTTTTCCGCCGGGATGAGGAGGGCTTTCTCTACTTCGTCGGCCGCAAGGATGACATCATCAAATGCAAGGGCGAGAAGGTGAGTCCGCGCGAGGTCGAAAATGTGCTCTACCAGATCGCAGGGGTCGGTGAGGCCGCCGTGGTCGGCATGCCCGACCCTCTCCTCGGTGAAGCCGTAGTGGCGATCGTACAAAGGCAGGATGGGGGCGATCTCTCCACGGCGGAGATCCTGCGCCACTGTTCCGCTAATCTGGAGAGTTTTTGTGTGCCGCGCGAGGTCATCTTCATCGAGGAGATGCCCAAATCGCCCAATGGCAAGATCGATAAAAAGAGGCTGACCGCCATGCTGGCGGAACGCTGAGAGCGCTGCAGGAGAAGAGGCGTTCGGGTGAACGTTTCCGCTTTCACCGCTGCAGGCGGCCGCTGTTCCACTCATTAATGAAAGGAAGCGATGTGCAAGGCACTCCGAGAGAGCAATTCGATGCCGCCAGGGAGGTCGAGCGGCTGAGCGGCTGGATCCGAGCGAGCGTCCAGCAGAGCCTGAAAAAAAGGGGTGTTGTGATCGGCCTGAGCGGGGGCATCGATTCAGCGGTCGTCGCCGCCCTGAGTGTGAAGGCGCTGGGCGCCGGCCGGGTGGTCGCCCTGGGTCTGCCGGAGCGGGATTCCTCCCCCCAGAGTCTGGTGCTGGCACGGGAGCTGGCTGAAAGACTGGGTATAGAATTTGGCGTCG
This sequence comes from bacterium, assembly GCA_035388125.1. GTDB lineage: Bacteria > Zhuqueibacterota > Zhuqueibacteria > Residuimicrobiales > Residuimicrobiaceae > JAKPUX01. The sequence goes on from DAOOPF010000013.1 coordinate 13,914, forward strand.
AGGATATCACCGCCGGCCTGGAGGGGATGGGGGCTTACCGGCGGCGGGATGAGGCTGTCCGCCGCCTCTTCCCTGACTACGAGCCGGGGATGCCTTTCAAAATCACGCTGCAGTCCACCCCCCTGGCCGACAACCGTCTCAATGTCTTCAGCCTCACCCTGATCCGTGCCGGGGGAGAGGAAGAGAGCAAACGGCTGGGACCGCAGGAGTACAGCCAGATCGTCGCGGCATCAAACATGAAACAGCGTCTGCGCATGACGATGCTCTACTATCATGCCGAACGCCGCAACTATGCCATGGCGGGGACCGGAAATAAAAACGAGCATGAAATGGGTTTTTTTGTTAAACATGGAGATGGCGGCGCCGATTTAATGCCGATCATCCATTTGTTCAAGACCCAGATCTACATGCTGGCGCATGCCCTTGAGATTCCGGCCGCAATCATCGAACGGGCGCCGACGACCGATACCTACCCTGCTGAAGTAACCCAGGAGGAGTTCTTCTTCCGCATCCCCTTCGGGGTGATGGATGCCATCTGGCAGGAGAGCGAGAACGGCGCGACGCCGGAAGAGCTGGCCGTGCGTTTTGCGCTCGCGCCCGAACAGGTGGAGCGTGTGGTCGCCGATATCCGCAGTAAAAAGAACGGCACGGCCTTCCTGCGTATGCCGGCGCTGCGGTTTGACAGCTTGGCGCATGAGGCGGCGGCAGCCGGGAGTGAAGAGTTGGGGCGCTCCGGCCGGACGGCCTGAGCAGGGCGGTCAGGCGCATGAGCGATGAAGTGTACTGCAAGAACAATGGATGGAGGAAAGAGATGTCGATCAGAGACCAGGTTCATCACTACATTTCGGAGACGTTTCTATTTGGCGATGGCGGCAAACTGAAAGACGACGATTCCCTGAGCAGCAGCGGTTTTGTCGATTCGACCGGTGTGATCGAACTGGTGGCCTTTCTCGAACAGACATTCGATCTGCGCATCGAAGATGATGAGATCATTCCCGAAAATCTGGACTCGGTGCAGCGCATCAGCACATTTGTTGAGGCCAGACAAAAGGGTCTGGAGGTGCCAAAGCTGAATGTGACCTTCATGTGATCGCCAGCTGTCCGGCGGAACCCTCCGCCGGTCTCTGATGGTCTTTTCTTCACGCGATATCAGGATCCGCGATGCCGATGGAGATACTATGAACGAGAGCAGACGCATCAGAGCGGTGCTGCTCACCTCGCTGGACGACGCATTCATCGCGAGATTGATCTCTCAATTCCTCCGTATTGAAGAAATCGAGCTTGCTGATGTGATCCGCTGGCTTCCGCAGCGGCGGAGCCGGGCAACCTTCCGCTGGAATCTGCGCAAGCACGGCTGGATTTATGTGCCGTGGCGGGCGGGCTACCTTGTGGTGGAGCTGGCACAGGTGGCGTGGCGGGCGACCATCGGTCGTCTGCTCTATGGCCCGGAGCGGACCGGGAATCTGGAAAGCATCTGCGACCGCCATGCCCTGCACCTGCACAAGATCGGCAAGCTTCATTCGCAGGAGGGGGTGGAACTGGTGCGCTCCCTCGCGTGCGATCTGCTTCTGGTCTGCGGCACGCCGATTCTGCGGCCGGCTGTTTTTACGCTGCCTGCGATCGGGACCCTCAACCTGCATCAGGGCGAAGCGCCGCGCTATCGCGGAGCGCCGCCGGGGTTCTGGGAGATGTGGAACAACGAAGAGAAAGCGGGGGTGACGATCCATTTCATCGACGAGGGGGTCGATACCGGCGATATCGTCCTGCAGGAGCTGGTGCCGATCCTCTCCGGCGACAGTCTGGAAGATTTGCAGGCCAGACTCTCGGAGACCGCGCTTCATCTCTATCCCGAAGCTGTGCGCCGGGTGGCGCGCGGGAGCTGCAAACGGGAGAGGCAGACCGGGGGAGGAAAACAGTACTTTTTTCCCACTCTCCGTCAGCGGGGCGCACTGCGATGGCGCCTGTTCATCAGACAGCGGCGATGGCGGGGGCTGTTGCGCAGGCCAGCCCGGAGTGTCTACTATCTTTTGATCCTTTTCCTCCATGGCTTGCAGAAACAGCTCTTCCGCCGTCATGATGGCCGGCTGGTCGTGCTCTACTACCATCGTGTCAGCGATCTCTGCCGGGACGGCATGACCATCGGTGTTGATGATTTCGAGCGGCAGATCCGGCTGCTGACCCGCCGCTTTGAGATGCTCTCTCTCTCCGGACTGAGCGCCCTGCTTGCGGCCGGGAGCAGGCTGCAGCGGGATGCCTGCCTGATCACTTTTGATGACGGCTATGAAGATAACTACACCCAGGCTCTGCCAATCCTGACGCGCTACGCCGTCCCCGCGCTCTTTTTTGTCTCCACAGCCCTGATCGGGGAGGATACGCCCTTCGACCACGACCGCCATCTCGCCCCTGACTTCCGCTTCCGCAACATGAGCTGGGAGCAGCTGCGAGAATGCGAGAGGGAGGGGGTCGATGTGGGTGTCCACTCCCATACCCATCGCAACATGGCCGGGCTGAGTCTGGAGGAGGCCGCCGATGAGATCGAAACTTCGCTCCGCCTCTATCGCGAAAAGATGGGCCATGACGCGGTGGTGATGTCCTATCCCTTCGGCAAGGAGAAGGATTTTACCTGTGAACTGAAGGAGTATGTATCGGCGCGGACCGGGCTGAGCGCTCTCTTCAGCGCTTACGGCGGGGTAAACCGTTTCCCCCTGGATCCGTACAATATTTTAAGGATCAACGTCGGTACGGGGGACGTAGGGCTCGCTTTTCTCCACAAGTTGACGGGCGGCTGGCGGGAACTGCTGCCGCGCAAAGGCGGGCGGCATGCGTGAAGAGCCGGTCGGCATCCTCTATCTCATCGACATCCTCTACGATAACGCCGGGACGGAGAACAATCTTTTTCGGACTGTCACCGGACTGGAGAGAAGCCGATTCCGGCCGGTCGTCGCTCCCCTGCAGCCACTGGAGAGTCCGATGATCGCCCGCATGCGCGCGGAGGGGATCCGCGTCGAACCCCTCGGCCTGAATCGCTCCTGGGATGGCGGGGCCTGCGCAGCGGCGCGCAAAATGAGACGGATCATGCGGGAGGAGAAGATCTCCCTGATTCAATCGATTCATCTTGGCTCGGATCTTTTTGCCGCGATCTGGAAAAGGCTGTGGGGCAATCCGGTCTGGATCTCCAGCCGCCGGGACATGGGCTTTACTGAAACCAGTCCGCACCACCTCTGGCTGCGGCGTTTGATGAATCCCGCAGTCGCGCAAACCCTGACCAACTCTCAGCTCATGCGCACCGAGATCTCAAGGCGGGAACATATTGCACCGGAGCGGATTCGCACGATCTATAACGGCGTGGAGGTGCCTTCCCCGGCTGATCCGGAGCGAAAGGCCAGGCTGGCCCGGGACAATGGACTTGACCCCGATCTGCCCATCATTGGCTGCGTCGCCAACTGGCGGCCGGTGAAAGGAGTGGAGTATCTCCTGCAGGCCTTTGCCCGTGCTCGGGAAAAGCGGCCGGAGATTCAGCTCGTGCTCATCGGCGGAGACGCCGATGCCCAGCATCCCGAAGCGGCCGGCTCCTATCGCGCCCTGCTGGAGGGGCTGATCGCGGAGAACGGCATGGGGGAGCGGGTGAAGCGGCTGGGGCGGCGCACGGATGCGGTGGAGCTGATCGGGATGATGGACCTTTTCGTGCTGCCCTCCCTGAGCGAGGGTTTTTCCAATGCCCTGCTCGAAGCCATGGCCGCGGGCCTGCCGGTGATCGCCACCCGGGTGGGGGGCAATCCCGAAGCGGTGGTCCATGGCGAGAGCGGCCTGCTGGTGCCTGCCGCCGATGCCGGAGCGCTCGGCCGGGAGATGGGCCTCCTTCTGGATGATCTCGCGCTGCGAAAACGACTCGGCGCCGCCGCACGCAGGCGGGTGATGGAAAATTTCTCGACACCGGTCATGATCAGCGGACTCGAGACCGCTTATGCAGAGGCTCTGGCCGGTGTGAACAAGTAACCAGAAATGAACTGCAGTTCAGCAAACCCGGATTAACATCAAGGAGAAGTGAGATGCAAAAAATCTGGACCATCATTCTGATCGTGTCGCTCATCGGCAATCTGATCGGACTGCTCGTCGTCTGGAAAGCCTTCGATTACCGCAAAAAAATGATCGCCGCCTGGTCGCAGTCCAATGAATGGCTGCCCGAGACGACCAAAAACTTTGGCTCCGGTGAGGCGGACAAGGATTCGGCTGAGATCATATTTCTCGGCGCCTCGATCACAGCGGACTGGGATTTCGCCAAGTTTTTCCCGGGCAAACGCTACCGCAACATGGGCATCGACGGGCAGTTTTCGAGCCAGCTATTGCTGCGCTTTCAGCATGATATCGTCAACCGCCGCCCGCAGGCCGTCGTGATCAAACTGTGTGAAATGAATTTCTCCCACGACATGCCCATCTCGCTGCTGCAGGAAAATATCCAGATGATGGCCACGCTGGCGCAGGGGAACAGTATCCGGCCCATCTTTCTGGCGATGCTGCCGGTTACCGCCAAACGCGACCGTTCACGAGCGGGTGATCCAATCAACAGCCGGGTTGCGGAATTCAACCGCTGGCTCTCCGGATTCTGCGCCGCGAACCGCTATCTTTACATCGATATCGCAAGCGCACTCTCGGATGGCGCAGGGAATCTCGATCCGGCCAACGCCAGGGACAATGTCCATCCGAACGATACCGGTTATGCCAAAATGGCTGAGGTTTTTACGGCAGCCCTCAGCCGGGAGGAATAATAGTATGGGGGCGCTGCGCAGCATTCTTTGCACCAAATGGCGCGAATGGCGCCTGAGCTGGGAGCTTCACAAATACGGCCGTTTTACCAGGGCCGAATATTTCCGCAAGCTGGGAGCCTGTGTAGGTGAAAACTGCGCGATTATTCCCGACTCGCTCGGGACCGAGCCCTGGCTGGTCCGGATCGGCAATCACGTCACCATCGCCACCGGCGTCAAATTCCTGACCCACGACGGCGCCACCTGGATATTCCGCCAGGAGACGCCCAACCTGCAGGGATTCGGCACCATCATCATCGACGACAATTGCGTGATCGGCGAAAATGCCGTGCTCATGCCCAACATCCACATCGGCAGCGGCTCGATCGTCGGAGCCAATTCGGTCGTCATGACCGATGTGCCTCCGGACAGCATCGTCATGGGGGTGCCGGCCCGCGTGCTCTCGACCACCGCATCCTACAAGGAGCGTACTCATGAGCGCTGGCAGCGGCAGCAACCGCCGGACGTAACCTTCGCGGAGGGAGAGACCTGGTGGCACTCTCCCCGGGCCGAAGAAAATGCCCGCAAGCTGCGCCGCCATCTGACCTGGTATTTCTGGGAGCGGCCCGCCGCAGGTAGCACGGCGGAGAAGTAGCTACCTCCGGCTGGACGGATAGAACCCGTCGCGGCCCGTCACATCGCAGCACTCCCCGGCAGGGGATGATCGAAGTAACTGGAGCAGGAAAATGCTGGAGCTTGGCTGGGGGTTGACCCCCTATTTCACATTGGTGCTCTATATCGCCAGTATCCTGGTCATCGTGGCGACGATCTTTTGGCGGATCGAGCCCGGGATCTTTTTTCTGACCCTCTTCCTGCCCATCCAGAACGTCCTCGATTCCATCAATATCTATCCCGGCGGCCAGGATGTCAACGATTTCGTCATCATCGCCATCGTGATCCGCTGGATTATGGACCGCAACAAGCCGGGGCGCGGCTGGAAAAAAACACCGCTCAATCTGCCCATCCTGATCTGGCTGGCGTGGAGCTATATGGGCATCTGGATCGGCTCCTCCTTTCTCGAACTGCCGAGTCCGGTGTCGATAGGCCATCCGCTCTTCGTCTCCTGGAAAAACTATATTATTCCCATTATTCTCTACTTCGCCATCGTCAATAACATCGATGATCGCAAGATCCTGCAGTATCTCGTGCTCACGATGGCCTTCACGCTGCTGGTGCTGGACCGGAATTTTTACAATGTCATGGCGCTGCAGGACACCTCGCACTACAGCGATGAATTGAAGGAAAAGTTTCTGAACACGGGCGTGGCCCTCAACGGCAACTCGCTGGCGGTCTTTCTCGCCCAGTTTGCGATCCTTTTCGTCGCGCTCATCCCCTTTGAGACTGTCATCTGGCGCAAGCTGTTTTACATCGTTATCAGCGGCCTCTCCTATTATTGCGTGATGTTCCTGTTTTCACGCAGCGGCTATCTGGCCGCTTTTGCTGGCTGGGTGGGCATCGGTATGGTGAACAACCGGAAGATCATTGTAGGGATCGGGCTCCTTTTTCTCTTCTGGCGCACCATCCTTCCCAACGCCGTCATCGAACGTATCGAAATGACCACCTCGGAGGACGGATTTGACGGCACCTCCAGGCAGCGCATCGGCATGTGGAAGCAGGCGGAGGAGATGATCAGCGCGAGCCCGGTCTGGGGTGCAGGTTTCGGCATCACTCCTTTGCTGGATATTCGCGCCGGCAACGAATGGGAGCGGGCCTGGGGAAGCTTCCATAACAATTACGTCCAGACGGCGGTGGAATCCGGGCTGGTGGGCATAGGGCTGATATTGCTCATCTATTTTATGATCTTCGGGCTCGCACTTCAGCTCAATTATGCCACTGACGATCCCTATTCCAGGGGAATCGCCGCCGGGATGGTCGCCTGCGTATTGGCGATGCTGGCCGGCAATATCGCCGGGAGCTACTGGCACTATTTTACCGTCGGCAGCCATTTCTGGATTCTGTCGGCGATCATGATCAAGTTCAGAGAACATGCAGAGAGAAAGAAAACAGCCCTGGAGGAGACGGAGGAGAGTCCTGTTGAAGAAGAGGCTGAAGCGCAGCGTCCCTTCCTTGAACCCGAACCGATAACGCCGGCTAACTGAAAGCGCCCTGGTATGCTGCCCACCTTGAAAAAAATCAGCTTCCGCTGTCCGGAGTGCGCTTCTCCCCTGGAGGAGTCCGGGGAGGAACTGCGCTGCGCCACCTGTGCCTTCCGCTGTGATGTCGTCGATGACATCGTGCTGCTGGACCGCCAGCGGGACGGAGCAGGGCTCTCCGCCGGCGAGCTGAGAAGCCTCCTGGCCGAAGAGACCATCACGCCCTGCTGCCGTGAAATGCTGCAGAGAAGAGGCGTGCCTCTCGATGGGGAGCTGAAGATGATCAACGAACCCAATCTGGCCAGCTGGACGAGCCTTTTACCCGTCGCTCCCGGCGGACGCGTGCTCGAGATCGGCGCGGGTCTGGGGGCGGTCACCTACGCGCTCGCGCTTAATTTTGCGGAGGTTTATGCCCTGGTGCATGACATCGGTGAGGCGCTTATCACGCGTCTGCGCATGCGCCAGCAGGGGCTCGGGAATGTCCGGATAATTGTCACCGCCGGCGGAGAAATCCCTTTTTTCGCGGAGAGTTTCGATCTGATCACCCCTAACGGGGTCATGGACCGCAGCGGCCGGTGGCCGGAAGCAGCCTCCGGCGCACCCCACTCCGTAGAACCGGGCCGCCTGCGGGAACTGCTGAGACCGGGCGGAACCCTGCTCGTGCACGCGGAGAACCGTTACAGCCTCGCGCGCATGCGGGGAATTCGTGCTGGCGGACGCAGACCGGCGAGCGGCACAATGCGGGGCTATCGCCGGCTGCTGGCTGCTGCCGGTTTTGATCAACTGTACTTTTTCACTCCGCTGCCGGATGGCCGGTCGCCGCTGGAGATCTTTCCGCTGGAATCAGGCAGGGCCTTCACCTACTTTCTGCTCAAGAAGACAGGCACTGAAAGCCATCATACCAGCGTGCGGTACTGGATCAAAACAGTGCTCACCCGGTCAGGACTGATGCGCCGGCTCTCCTCCGAATTCCTTGTCCTCGCCCGGAGGCCGGAGAGCGTTGAGGCTCCTCCAGCCAGCCCGGCGGTAGAAGCGGGCATCCCGGAGTTCATTGCGGCGAGGGTCAGCCCGGAGCACGATGCGCTGCATTTCTATCTCAGAACGCATGCCCGCGTCAACAAACACACTCTGCAGATTTTTAACAACAGCGGTCGTGCCCCGATTGCGATCGCCAAGGTGGTCAGTATGCGGCAGCATGACGACAGCCACCTCACGCGCGAAAGCAAAAACCTCATGGCACTGGGCCGGCTCTGCGCGGATGATCCCCTGATCCGTTCCGCGATTGCCCGGGTGATCGCCACCGGCAGAAACGGCGCCAATTATATCTCCCTCGAAACCTTCCTCGACGGGGTTTCGCTTTATAGTCTCCTGATCAGAAAAGATCATTCGCGCCGCATCGGCCGCGTGACAACCCTGTTCGATCCAGCTGTGGAGTGGCTGCTCCATTTTCAGTCGGCCTGCCGAACCCGCATGGGGATCGATGAGGAGTTCGCTCTCTTTCCGTCCCTTTCCGGCGGCCCGGACTCCGCTGTCGATTCCGGCTTGAAAGAGTTGACCATGCTGGCAGGCGCCGCGGACTCCCGGCGGTACGATCCCTTCCTGCAGCACGGCGATTTCTCGCCGATCAATATTCTCATGACCGGTGACGGCATTCATGTCATCGACTGGGAAGGCCTGATGCGCGGCTATCCTCCCCTCTTCGATCTCTTCTGTCTCTTTTCACCGGCCCTTTTCGCACAGAACCGGGGGGATATCGCCCGGGATCTGGATCGCTTCGAGACGCTCTTCTTCAGCGCCAATCCCCTGACCGAATATTTCAACGACAAGGTGCAGCTGTACTGCACCCGGCTGGGAGTGGAGAAAGAGCTGCTCCCCCTCCATTTTTACGATTTCCTCCGGATCAAATACCTGCGAAACAGCGAGCGGAAAGATGCCAGGATGACGCAGCTGTTCAGGATGTTCCTTAACCACTATGATGGCAATTACCGCAGATTCTATTTTCATCTCTTCCGTTAAAGGATTCTGATGAGGCCGGGATCGGCCCGGTCACCTCATCATACGGCAGCACGAAGGACAGGGCACCATGGGCACCAACTATATCGGCAGATTTGTCAAGCAATCCTCCATCTATTTCGCCAGCACACTCGTCCTGACCATACTGAGCATGGTCTCTTTTCCAATCTGGACGCGCACCTTTACCACTTCCGATTATGGCGTGATGGCTTTGGCGACGACCACCCTCGCCCTGCTGTTGATATTTGCCAAGCTGGGTATTCAGCACGCCGTGCTGCGCTTCTATTATGAGTTCAAGAACGGCAAGCGGGCTCTTGACATCACCTATCTTTACACCACCGCTCTCTATGGCATCCTCATCCTGGGGGCGGGGGTTTCGCTGCTCTACCTGATCTTCGCACGGCTGATTTTCAGCACTCAGCTCCAGCCGGACTTTTTGCGGATCGTCTATCTCCTGCCTGTGCTGGTCGTTTTCGGCAGCATCAACGACATTTTTCTGATGTTCTTTCGCTCCGATCAGAATGCCAAGTGGCACAGCATCGTCAATATCTATCTGCATCTCCTGCGTTTCGGAGCGAGCCTGCTGGGTGTCTTTTATTTCAGGCTCGGGCTGTTGGGTTTCTTTGCCGGCATGGCGGTCGTGGATCTCCTCAATGCCTTCGTTCTGATGGGAGTATTTTACTATCAAAAAAAGATCCGCTTCCGTCACGTTTCCATCCCCCTGATCCGGGAATCCATGAGCTACGGTTTTCCCCTTTTCGGCTCAGAGATCGCCTTCGTTCTGCTCGCCACGGGGGATCGCTATCTGCTTCAACTCCTGATGGATTCCTCATCGGTGGGTATCTATTCCGCCTGCTATAATGTGGTCGATTATGCTATCAGCTTTTTCTGTGTGCCCTACCGTCTGGCGATCATGCCGATTTACATGAAGGTTTGGGAGGAGAAAGGAGTGAAGGAGACGCAGAATTTTCTGGTCTCCATGCAGAATTACTATTACATGATCGGCATCCCTATCGTATTTGGCATGTGGGGCGTCGGCAGTGAGCTCATCACTCTGCTGGCTTCCAGCAAGTATGCAGCCGGCAGCGGCATTATTCCCTATGTAGCGATCGGTATTCTCATCTACAACGGCCATTTTATCTATGCCGCGGGTTTTTACCTGGTTAAAAAGACGACCAATCTCTTCAAAGTCAACCTGGCGGGCATCATCCTCAACGTTATCCTGAATCTCCTCCTTATACCGATCTTGGGCATACTGGGCTCGGCGGTGGCGACGCTGATCGCTTATGCTCTGGTCGCGGTGGTGATGATGAAGCTCTCGTCAGTCCATCTCAAGGTGGGCGTGGACCTTTTCAGCCTGGTGAAATATCTGTTTGCCGCGAGCGTGATGTATGGCGCACTGCGGATGATCCATCTGGATGGGGGGATCACCTCGCTTTTCATCGAGATGCTGGTCGGCATCATGGTCTATTTTTCGATTGTTCTTCTTATTGACAGGAACAGCCGGCGGGTTCTGGGCAACATCATCTATCGCCGCTCGATCTTCTCGGCATAAAGTGATCGTCAGGAATGGGACCTTGCATGAACATCGATTTTTCCATCATCGTCGCCGTTTACAACGAGGCCGCCACGATCCGGGAGTGTCTCACTTCGATCATTTGCCAGGAGTATGAGCGGGACCGTTATGAAATCCTCGTCGTCGATGGCCTCTCCACAGACGGAACAAGAGAGACTGTGGTCTCCATGCAGGGTGAATTCGGTACTCTTTATCTTCTCGACAATCCCCGGCGGACGGTCCCCTTCGCCCTCAACATCGCCCTGGCACGCGCGCGCGGCCGTTACATCATGCGGGTTGACGGCCACGCCGCCATTGCTCGGGACTATTTGCGACAATGCGCGCTCCTGCTCGAGGAGAGCCAGGCTGAATGTGTGGGCGGAGCGATCAAAAGCATCAACGATTCCTTCATGGGCAAGGCGATCGCGGAGGCGATGTCCTGCCCATTCGGCGTGGGGAATGCGCGGTTCCGCACCTCGGGCCGGCCGGGCTACGTCGACAGCCTTGCCTTCGGCGCTTATCGCCGTGAGGTCTTTGACCGGATCGGCGGCTTTGACGAAGCCTTCACACGCTGTCAGGATGATGAATTCAACTATAGGCTGCGCGGCGCCGGCGGCAAAATCTATTTTTCGCCCGCCATCCAGGCCTCGTATCATCCGCGCTCCTCGCTGCGCAAGTTGTGGAAGCAGTATTTTCAGTACGGCTTTTACAAGGTCCTTGTTCTCAGACGCCATCTGTTGAGAATGCAGCTGCGCCAGTTTGTCCCGCCGCTTTTTGTCATCACGCTGCTGGCGGCCCTGGCCTTGACCCTGCTGACACCCGGTGGATGGATGGCTCTGGCGGCCCTTCTGCTTCCCTACCTGCTGCTCTCGCTGGCGAGTTCGCTGAAGATCGCGCGCCGCTGCGGGTGGCGCTATTTGACCGTACTCCCGCTGATATTTTTGATTCTGCACGTCAGCTACGGAAGCGGCTTTCTGCTCGGGCTGCTGCGTCTGCCTGCCCGCCTGCGCGAGCCGGCGGCGGCCGCAGCCGGGATCGCGGCGGGATAAAACAGGAAACCATGACGGCGATGATGAAAAAAAAGATCCTGCAGCTGCAGAGCAGCTCCGGTTTCTACGGGGCGGAGAACATGCTGGCCCAGCTCGCCCTGGCGCTGCAGGGGAGCGCCTATACTCCCGTCATCGGCGTGATCAATAATGCCGGCGACCCTCATCTGGAGCTGATCGATTTTGCCGAGCGACACGGAATCGAACGGCGAATTTTCCCCTGCCGGTCGGTCCTGGACCGCAGTACCATTCGCGACCTGCACGATTATATCAGCGCGGAGGAAATCAGCCTGGTGCAGACCCACGGCTACAAATCCGATTTCTACGCTGTAGCAGCGACGCGGGGGACCAAGGCAGCACGTCTGGGCACCTGCCACCCCTGGATTGTCAACAGCGGACGCGGCCGTTTTTATGCGGCCGTCGACAGGCGCATCCTGCGCCGCTTTCATCATCTCGCCGCGGTCTCTGACTCGGTGCACGCGGATCTCCTGCGCGCCGGACTGCCCGCCGGCAAGATCACCATCATCCCGAACGGCATCGATATCCGGCCTTTCAGGCGGATAGTCGACCGCGGTATGATCCTGCAGGGCTATGGCCTTGCGCCGGAGAGCCGGGTGATCGGCTGCGTGGGACGCCTCGATCCGGAGAAGGGTCAGCATCTCCTCCTCGAGGCCTGCAGCAGGCTGCTCATGGAGGATGAGCGGCTCGTGCTGCTCCTGGCGGGCACCGGCTCGCTGGCATCCGCCTTAAAGTCCGAGGCGCAGCGGCTCGGGATAGCCGGAAGGGTTCTCTTTCCGGGATTTGTGGAGGCGGTCCCTGAACTGCTCGCTGTGCTGGACCTCTTTGTGATGCCGTCATGGACCGAGGGCGCGCCCATGGCGCTGCTCGAGGCCATGGCGGCCGGCTGCGCTATCGTCGCCACCAGGGTCGGGCAGATCCCCGACATGCTCGAAGAGGGGAAGGCGGGATTACTCGTCACCCCGGGCGACCGGACGGGGATGGAAGAAGCTGTCAGAATGCTTTGTCAAAACCGGCGGATGGCGGATGAATTCGGCCGTGCGGCGGCACAAAAGGCCGCCGCCGAGTACAGCGCCGAAACCATGGCCGGTCGCTACCGGAGGCTTTACGACCAACTGATCGCCTCCCCGCCGGCGGCATAACTTGTATCCGGGCTGGCCCTTTTCCTGATCTTGCACACAGCCCTAGTCCGAAAGTATGAACATGAATATCCTCTTCCTTTCACCCGAAAATCCTTACCCTCCTCAGGGAGGCCACCATCTGCGCTCGTACAACGTGCTCCGGCTGCTGGCGCAGGATCACCGGATCTTCTTCGTCGGGTTTTCCCAGGGGAATGCAGATTTTTACTATATCCCCCAGCTCGGCAAGTTGTGCGAGACAGTCGATATTTTTCGTGTCCCCAGAACAGGGTATAATCTCCCCTTTCTCCGGGAAGCGGTTAAAAACCTGTTTCAGCCTCATCCGTTGATCGCGGAACGCTATCTGATCAAAGCGGCCCGGCAGCGGATCCGCGAGCTGATGGAGCGCTGCGCCATCGATCTGGTGCACATCGACATGCTGGCCTGCGCTCTCTATCGCGACGGTATGGAGGGTGTGCCGGTGCTGGTCACCAATCACAACGTCGAATCCTTGCGTTTGCAGCGGCGGTGCCAGGTGACAGCCAATCCGTTTCTGCGCTCCTATCTTCTCTATCAGTCTCGCAAGCTCTACAGATTTGAGCGCGAGATGTGCGGCCGTTTCGATTGCTGCATAACCGTCTCTGCGGCCGATCGCGATTATCTTCAGCAGATGAGCGGCGCAAGCCGTTTTGCCGTGATTCCCAACGGAGTCGATACCGGCTATTTCAGGCCGGTCGAGGGCGAAGAGACCACCGGTCGTCTGGTATGGGTAGGGGGGATGGCTACGGCCTACAATGCCGATGCCGTCGATTTTTTTATCGGGCAGATCTGGCCGCTCATCACCAGGCTGGTGCCCGGGGTTACGATTGATTTCATCGGTCATTCGCCGACCGCAAAGCTGCGTCAGACGGCCGCCATCGATCCGAGGGTCCGGCTCTTCGGCTTTGTCGATGATGTCCGCCCGCTCGTGCAGAGTGCCGCCCTTTTTATAGCCCCGATCCGCAGCGGCAGCGGCACGAAAATCAAGGTCCTGAATGCGATGGCCCAGGCCAAGGCAGTGGTGGGAACCACCGTCGCTGCCGAGGGCATCGAAGCCCGCGATGGCGTTCACCTCTGCATTGCCGATGAACCCGGGCTCTTCGCCGAACGGGTGGCCGGGCTGCTGGCCGACCCCTCGCGCCGGGAGCAGATGGGCCGGGCGGCGCAGCGTCTTATCGAGGAAAAGTACAGCTGGGATGTAATCGATATGCAGATGAAGAGGCTTTACGGTCAGTTCGAGACGAAAGCGTAAGGCTGATCGCACAATCGTAATTGGCAGCACCACCGGCGGAACAGCCGTCATTCTCCAACATATTAATTATTAAGTTAGTTAAACGGGCCTGACGAGTGCAAGAACTCTGGTACAATTTTGGCTGTATTGCGGGTAATTCCCCGGAGCAGGGAGGTGACGGTGCAGGGAAGCATCATGCTCCCGCCGTTTTTTCCTGCTCCATCGCAGCTTCGCTGCCGCGCGCACGACGCCCTCTCCTCATCTTATCAACGCTCCCGACTGACCTGGTGTGCCCGCGCTTCACTGCATTACCCAGCAAGAAAGCGAGAGCGAAATGAGCAAACGAACTCAGCGGGTGCTTCTCTTTATCGCCATGCTGTGGGCCGGCCCGCTCGCAGCCGGGCACTATTACATGGCGACAAACGGATCGGATGGCTATCCGGGCACGCTTCAGGCGCCGTGGGCCACCTTCAATCATGCCATCTGGCAGCTGACGCCGGGAGATACGCTGCTGGTAATGGGTGGACGGTACGACGAGGGCGAGGTCTGGATCCGCAAGGCGCGGGGGATGGGGGGCGCGGACGGCCGCTATGTGACGCTGATGGCCTATCCCGGCGAGACGGTCGAACTCGACGGAGAGCGGCTCATGATCGTCGACGCCAATTACATCCGCATCCAGGGATTCACCTTTCGCAATACCTACAGCCTGCGCATGCCCTATACCGGCAGCCCCGATGCCCGTAATTATGTCGAGGTCCTTAACAACCGCTTTGTAGGTAATTTTCTCATCCCTCTGGAGTTCAGCGGCAATCACAGCCTGATCGAGGGCAACATTTTTGAGAACAGCAATGGCCTGTCGCATGCCATCTATCTCCATTACGGCCGTGACAATATTGTACGCCGGAACCGGATACTTGGCACCTACAAGTATGGCATTCACGTCTTTGATGAGCACAAGGATGGCGATGAACCGGGTTTTGTCCGCGAGTACCACAACATCCTCATCGAAGAGAATTATGTCGCCAACTGTAAAACCCGGGCGGGTATCATCCTGGGCACCTCTGCCGACAGCCCGACGCCCGGCGTGATCATGGACAGTGTTATCATCCGTCGCAATATCATCGCCAACAACGGGACCCACGGCATCTACATCAAGGCGTGGAACGGCAGGATCAGCCATGTCGAGATCTGCAACAATACCCTGTACAACAACGCGGCGGACGGCATCATGATTGTGAACGCCCAGGATATCCGCATCTACAACAACATCATCGTCACCGCGGGCGGATACCATCTCCGTGCAGACGTGCCTTCCACCCCGATCGTAGCGGAACGCAATCTGCTCTGGCCTTCACCGGTGCGCAGCGAAGGGATGACGGCTTTGCAATCCATCATCAAGGATCCCCTCTTCGCCAGTGTCGACGCCGAGGGATTCCAGCTCACCGCTGCCAGTCCGGCCCTGGATGCCGGACTGCTGAACGGCCTTGAGTACGAGGGGGTGGCCCCTGACCTTGGTGCAAGGGAGTTTCAGGGGGCCGCCGGGCTCAATACGGGCCATTCTTCCCGGCCCGCAGTTTTTTCCATGGTGCCGAGCTATCCCAATCCTTTTCGGGCTCACACCACCATCTCCGGCCATCTGGAGCGCTCCATCGAGATCGAGGCCGATATCTATAACGCCCTGGGGCAAAAGATCGCCAGCATTGCCAGGGGAAGCCGCCCTGCTGGCCCACTGGAGCTGGCCTGGGACGGACGCGACAGCAACGGGGAGCCGGCCCCGAGTGGAATTTATCTCTGCCGGATTCTCCATGACGACCGGATCTCGGTGCAGAAACTGCTGCTGCTCCGGTAATGGGCTCTGCGCGGAGACGTACATGCGGAGCGGCCGCCGCTTCCGTCCGGCCTTTAGCCGGGCGGCTTGAAGCGGCGCAGGATTTGGGACGGGTGGTTATGGCGCTTCACCCTGCGGATGATGAGGGTGCGAGGCGCACGAAAGGAATGAAGAGTATGCTAGCTTTCATCAAAAACAGACTGTTCATCAGCCTGGCTGCACTTGCAGCCGTGCTCCTCCTGCTCGGGCCGGGCGGGAAAACAACGGCCGCGCAGCCGGATGCGGCCGATTATTATGCCTCCTCCCTGGAACGTGAGATCCGGTCGGGCGCCAAATCGACGGCCGCTCTGGTGGTCGCACACCACCCGCGCCTTTGGGCGCATGGTGAATCGGAGTGGAATCCGCTCCTTGAAGGGACCCTGGCCTGGCGCATTGTGCATGGCGCAACGGTCAATATCAAGGGGCCGGATAACGATCAATCCAAGGCCGAGTTCTTCTATGTAAGCGGGGTCGCCGACGATCCCGCCTGTTTCGGCCGGGCCGACGGCAGCACCTTTGGCCGGCGCTTTTTGTGGACGATACTTTCCGCACATGCCCGCCGATACGGCTGGGAGAAAAGTCTGCCTTCCTCCCTCGAGCCCTATTCGACCATGACCTACGGCCCGGTCCACAGCGCCGATGAATTCTATGCCGATGCGCGGGCCAAACTGCTCGGACTCGCCAAGATTTCGCTCTATTACGAATGGGCCTACTGGATCTGCATTTACGGCTCGGTGGGCTATGACTGGCTGCTGCCGATGAAATACAGTAATGGCGAGGCGGTGCTTTCGGCCCAGGACCGCACTACCCTGCAGAATCTGCTCCTTGATAATGCCGAACACGTCCGCAAGGAGGCGGGCGGCAAGGGGAACCCCTTTATCGATTCAGAACTCTCCGCCTATGTCTATTTCATGGTCGGCCTCGCCCTCTACGAGCCCTCCCGTCTCGGCGATGCCGCTTATGCGGCGGTGAATGAAAAGGCGAAGGGCTATCTCGACGATTTCGATACCTGGTGGGTGGGCAGGATTCTGCCGGTTCTCAACCTTCAGGGCGGGGACGGCGGCTGGCATGCAGGCTTCGGTTCCATGACCGAGTATCTGGAGCCCTATTATACCTATGGTTCGGTCGTACCGTGGCAGATCGCTCCTCTTCTCTTTGCCCATTACACCGCCACAGGGGAGACCATCGAGCGTTCGCTCTTCAGCACCGGCATTCTCCGGAACAGCGTCGAATTCCAGAATTACATGATTCTTCCCGACGGTTATTACTATCCGCCCTATCCCGATGCCGGATCGCGCATGCCCTGGGTGGCGCCGATGCGCCTCTATGCCCGCCGGCGCTTCTCCGCGGATGCCGAACAGCGCAGGATCGGCGAGCTTGGTGCCTGGCTGCGCGCGGTTGCCAGTCCAACGTTTTTTGTCAATGCCGGTTCGTGGGATTTTTTCGATCAGCTCATGTTCGAGGACAAGTGGGTGAATCCGCGCCCGCCGCAGGAACTGGGCTATCCGCTCACCCGATGGTTCCGCCAGCTGGGGTGGGTTTTTATGCGCAGCGGTTTCACCGCGGTCGACGACATCGCCGCCCTGTTCGTCAGCCAGCCATTCCGCTGGAGCGCGCTGGACCAAAAGTCGCAGAACAGTTTTACGCTCGATTACAAGGGCAAGCTCATCGAGGGCTATCAGAATGTCGTGCTGGTCGATGGCGAGAAGCAGCGTACGGTGAGCAGTTTTCCGGCTCTTTCTCTGGGCACCGATCCTTTCACTGCGGGCGGCACCTATGATATCGGCCCCGGAATCGTCCGTTTTATCGATGGCGGGCACTTTGATCTGATGGTCGGTGATGCGACCAACGCTTACAACGCCGCCAAAGTGAAACGGGCGGTGCGAACGGTGGTCCATCTGGAGGATACCCATACCTTCCTCATATACGACCGGGTGGTCACGAAAGCCTCAAGTTCAAGATGCGACTGGACCCTCGATCCGGCCGGACAACCGGAGGCGATCAGCCCGGAACTGCTCCGTTTCGGCAACGGAGGGGCGAATGTGTGGCTGAGGCGGCTTTGGCCCGCGGAGGGAACGGTCATCAGCGCGACTGCGGATCTGTACCAGTTCCGCAACGCCGGAGGCGCTGTCGAACAGCAGTTCCTGCATGTTCTGCAGCCCTGTGATGCCGGGCTGGGTGCCGATTCACCTGCGGTTGTGCCGGCCAGGGCCTACCTGATCAACGAGGGCGAGAAGATCGGCGCTGCACTGGGCGATTGGCAGATCATGTTTCAGGATACCAGCGTCTTCGTCAT
This sequence comes from bacterium, assembly GCA_035388125.1. Lineage (GTDB taxonomy): Bacteria > Zhuqueibacterota > Zhuqueibacteria > Residuimicrobiales > Residuimicrobiaceae > JAKPUX01. The sequence goes on from DAOOPF010000013.1 coordinate 31,992, forward strand.
TGCCGGACCGGCGGGCGTGCGGGAGAGCACGCTGGAATTGCCGGCGGATTTCGACCTGGAACAGAATTATCCCAATCCCTTCAACGACAGGACCCGGATCGCCTTCACCCTGAGCCGGGCGGTTCAGATGGAGCTGGCCGTTTATGATCTCCGCGGCCGGCGGCAGGTTACCCTGGCCGGCGGCCGGATGGAGTCCGGGCGCCATCAGGTGTCGTGGAACGGGATGGATGCCAGCGGGCTCCCGCTCTGTTCGGGGGTCTATTTCTACTCCCTCTCCAGCGGAAAACGGCGGCTTACGCGCAAGCTGCTGCTGCTGGAATGACAACGGGTTCCACAACGGAAATACGGCGAAAGTGAGCGGGTTCATGCAGCTGCTGAAAAAAATAGTCTACCCTTTTATCAGGTTATTCATTGCGCTTTTCCGCGTGGATCGGCAAGCCGCCCTTCCTCACAGCCTGTGGGGGGCTGCGGTCAGTCAGAGCGGCGGACTCGTGATCGGCGGATGCGAATGCACTGCGCTTGCGGAGGAATTTGGAACGCCTCTCTTCGTCGTGGATGAAGCCCGGCTCGCCGGCAATTACCGCAACTTTGACCGCAACCTCGCCGCACAGGGGATCGAGTATGAAATCTATTATTCCTACAAAACCAACCCGGTCCCCGGCATCCTGCGGCTCCTGCACGACCAGGGGGCGGGTGCCGAGGTCATTTCGCCCTATGAATTATGGCTCGCCGGCGAGCTCGGGGTCGATGCGGAGAGAATTATATACAATGGCCCCAATAAATCGGCGGAGGGGCTGCGCACCGCGGTCGAACGCAATATCAAACTGGTCAACATCAACTCTTTCGCCGAGATCGCAACCCTCTCCGCTCTGGCCGGCAGGATGGGGCAGCGGCCGCGGGTCGGCATCAGGGTGACCACCCGCGGAGGCTGGAGCCGCCAGTTCGGTTTCAGCATTCAGAACGGCGATGCCTTCCGCGCAATGACCGAGCTGGTTCATCTGGATAGCTGCGCCCTCGAAGGGGTGCATGTGCACCTGGGCTCGGGATTGAAGAGCACGGCTATCTATGAGAATGCCATCGCCGAGATTGCTGTGCTGATGCGCGAAGTGAAGGAGCGGTTGGGGATCACCATCCATTACCTGGATCTTGGCGGGGGATTTGGCGTGCCGACCGTCAGAAGTATCAGCGGTCTGGAAACCCGTCTTCACCATGATTTCGGTCAGCCCCTGCGGCCGCCGCAGCCGGAGCAGACTCCGACTACCGCCGGTTTTGCCGCCGCTCTGGCGCGGGCGCTGAAGGAGCACTGCGCCCGCCATGGGCTCGAGCTGCCGGTTCTGCTGGTTGAGCCGGGCCGGGCCCTGACCAGCGACGCGGAGCTCCTCCTCACCCGCGTCGGCGACATCAAATCAGCCGGAAAGGACGAGGTAGCCCTCGTCGATGCGGGGATAAACCTGACTCGTCCCCTCGCCTGGGAATATCATGAAATATTCGCAGCCAACAGGTTGGAACAGCCCCGCGTGCGGAATTACGGCATCGCAGGACCGATCTGCACTCCCATGGACCTCTACGTCAAGAGCAAGATGCTGCCGCGGCTCGAGATCGGTGATCTGCTGGCGATCATGGATGCGGGGGCCTATTTTACCTCCTTCTCCACCGATTTCTCATTTCCTCGTCCGGCGATCGTGGTTGCCGCCGGCGGCAGCGCCCGCGTCATCCGGGAGCGGGCCGCCTTTGCCGATTTGACGCGTCTGGACGATCCCGCCCTCTTCGCCGCTCCGGGGAAAGAGACGAGCGCGGAAGGACTCACCCGCCGCCAGCAGGGCGGCACTGCATCGTGAGGCGGTCAGGATGAACCCCTGGTTCGCCAAACAGATCGTCTACCGCTCTATCGGCATTGTCCGGCGCGAAGCAGTGCTCAAACGCCTGCGGGAAATCCATGCGCTCCCCTTCGCTTCGCGGGAGGAGATCGGGCGGCTGCAGCAGGAAAAGCTGGCCCGCGTCCTGCAGCACGCCAACGCCAGTATCGGCTATTACCGTGATCTCTTTGCACGGAACGGCATCGATGTTGAAATGTGCCGGTGGCCGGACGATCTCGGGCGAATCCCTCTGCTTCGCAAGCAGACCCTGCAGGAAATAGGGGAGAGCCTCCAGCCCGCCCGCCCTTCCCGTCGGGTGAGCATGGAGAGCACCAGCGGCACCCTGGGCGCGCCTCTCGTCCTTGCCATCGACCGCCACAAGAGCGCTTTCATCAGGGCGGTCATGTTCCGGAATTATGGCTGGTACGGTATCGACATCGGGGACCGCCAGGCCAGATTCTGGGGGATGCCGGCCGGGGCACGGCTGCACTACCGGGAGGAGCTAAAGGATCTGCTCGCGAACCGGATCCGGCTCTCGGCTTTCGCGGTGGACGAGGCCGCTTTCCACCGTTTCGCGGCGGCCCTGCGCAACTTCAGGCCGCGCTATTTCTACGGCTATCCGTCGCTCCTTTTCAGGTTTGCTTCCTGGGTCAGCGACAACAGAGTCGACACGGGCTGCTCCGGACTCGCTGCGATCATCACCAGCGGCGAGCTCCTGCACGATTTTCAGAGAAGGGCTATATCTGAGGCTTTTCACTGCCCGGTCGTGAATGAATACGGCACCACGGAAACAGGCATCATCGCCTTCGAGTGCGCGCAGGGCATGCTCCACATCAACAGCGATCATCTCTATGTGGAGTGCCTCGAGTCCGAGCCTTTTACCGGCCAGGGTAACCTGGTCATCACCGAGCTGAACAACCTCTATAATCCGTTGATCCGTTACCAGCTCGGTGATCTGGGCGCGATTTCGGAGGAAGAGTGCAGCTGCGGCTGCGCTTTTCCTGTTCTCAAAGCGTTGTCGGGACGCGAGGGCAATTTCATCACCACACCCTCCGGCCGGCAGGTCTTCTCGGCTGTGCTCTCCTACACCTTCAAGGAGGGGGTGAGGCAGTTTCAGGGCATCCAGCGCCGCCGGGACGAGCTGATCGTCAGGATCGTCAGGGAGGAGGGTCTCAGCGATGCCCTGGCTGATCATTACAAGGAGAGCCTCGCCCGTACTCTGGGGGATGGCATAAAAGTTACCTTCGAATTCGTGCCCCGAATAGAGCCGGAAAAGTCGGGGAAACTGCGCTATTTCATCTCGGACCTCACGGAATAGAGACGGACAGAACATGCCCACCACGCTACTGATGTACCACGAGATAAGCAACCAGCCGGAGGGATTGAAAAAAATCCGCGATATCGATCCTGAATACTCTCTCGATACCGGCCAGTTCGCCGGACAGATCGCTCTCTTGCGCGAAAAGGGGTACAGGTCGGCTGATTTGACGTCGCTGACTGAAGGCAAAAAGTCCGGAGAGAGGCGTTGCCTGATTACCTTCGATGACGGCTACATCGGCAACTATACCAACGCCTTTCCCGTCCTGGTTGAGAACGGCTTCAAAGCGGTCTTTTTCGTCGCCGCCCGCTACATCGGCAGCTCCGAATACTGGATGAGCTGGGACCAGCTGCGGGAGATGGCGGCGCAGGGCTATTCGATCCAGTCCCATACCTGGAGCCATCCGGCTCTGGAGAGTCTGGATGAGGAGGCTGTTTTATTTGAACTTGCAGAGTCAAAAAGGGTCATTGAGGATGAAATCGGTCAGCCGGTCCATGCGATCAGTTTGCCTTTCGGCAGCTACAATAAGAGCCTCTTTGCGATTGCGCGCAGGGCCGGCTACTCTGTGGTGCTGACCTCATCCATGATGAGCCCCGGCAAGGTGAGTAATCCGGCTGTGTTCGGCCGGGTGCCCATCAAGGCAAGCTATTCGCTTGAGACCTTCACCAGGCTGGTGGAGCGGGAGCGGGGGCTGGTTTTCAGAATGCAATGCGCGGAATGTGCCAAGAACGCCATTAAAAAAACTGTCGGCATCAATTTTTACCGGGCGATCTACCGCCGCGTCAACCGAGTGCGAGTTCACTCCCTGCCGGCTGGCCCTATCGACAAGGATACCTGAGCCATGAAACTGGCCCTCTGTTTTGACAACCACCGCACTGACCATCATGAGGTCGTGGAAAGGATGTGCCGGGCGCAGTCTCTCCATCCCGGCCATACCTACAGGATCATGGAGTTGCCCGGCGGCGCCATCGGCTGTGTAACGACCTCCGACCGCTTTTCAGCCGTGCCCCATCTGCTCACCTCTCAGGGGGGCAATCTTCTTGTCGTCAGCGGGGTGCCGCTGCTGCTCTCGGGTGCACTCGCGGCCAGACTGCAGCAGATTTGTAACCTGGATCACGATGCGGCCGGAGATGCCCTGTCGCAGCTTGATGGTGCTTTTGCCGCCCTCCACTGGGACCATGCTGGCCGCAAGCTGACCATCGTCACCGATTTCCTGGGCTGCCAGCCCCTCTATCAGCATATGAGCGAGGGGGTGCTGCTCATGGCCACCGATATCAAGGGAGTGATGGCGGCAGGCGGGATCGATAACGCCCTCGATCCGCTCGGATGGGGCTCTTTCCTCAGCCTCGGCTACTTTATTGACAACCGCACCTCGATACAAAAGGTCGAGATCGCCAGCCCCGGCACCATCTCGGTGTACGATCCCCGCGCAGGGCGGCTGCAGCAGCGCAGCTACTGGCAGTGGGAAGCACCGGCACCGGAGCTGCGGCTGCAGGAGATCGACACCGGCGAGCTGGTCGACCAGCTCGAGGGTCACATGCGCGCCGCACAGGAGCACAATCAGGCGGCCACGCTGCTGCTGAGCGGGGGATTTGATTCGCGCCTGCTCCTCTGCACACTTCTCCGCGCGGGCATCACGCCGCGTGTGATGATCCACGATCATCCTGATGAAGACCGGAATGCGGACGGCCGCTACGCCCGCGCTGTCGCACAGAGATACGGCCTTGTACCGGAGATCATCACTCCGTCCAAGGGCTTCTTCTCCTCGCAGGAGTATCTCGAGTTCCTCAGCCTGAACGAGATGACGACGCCGAGTCTCAACCTCTTCATTGCCCAGCTCTCGCTCTGTTTCAAGCAGCGCCTGGATGATAGCCGTGATGCCGGCGGCCCCGGACTGCAGGCGATCTGGGAGGGAGTTGGCCCGGGCAACAGCCTTTACCCCTCTATCCAGACTGCGGGAGGATTTGACAACTATTTCCGGCTGCTAGTACCCTCCCGCGAAGGGCCGACCTGGCGGAGCATTCGTACCGTCTTCGCCCCCGCGCTGGCCGATGAGATGTACGACGGTATCCAGGATGTGCTCGCGCGGGAGCGAAAAAAATACCCGGATGATGAGTACGGAGTCCGCTATTTCATCATGGTGACCCGTGTCCGCAATCGGGCGGCAGCAAATCCTCTCAAGATCTATGCCAACTATGTACTGCCGTTCACACCGGGGCTGAGCAGGGATTTCATGAACGCAGTCACCCGTATCCCCTATCATCTCAAATATAACCTTGATCTCTACTTCAAGATTTTTCGGGACCAGTTCCCGGCCGCCATGGAGGTGCCGTGGTGCACCGGTGGCGTTCTCATCAGCACCAGGGGCCGTATGAATCCGGTGCACAGGATCTACAATGCGATTGAAAAGATGGGGCTGATTGAAAAGATTAAAAAGTATCCCCTCGCCGAGGCTGCCGCGCGCAAGCTGGGCGGGCAGCCCGGATTGCATCAGCGCAATCCCCTGGTCGAAAAGATCATCAATGCGGTGGATCCGGACCATACCGATCTGAATGGCGAGGGGATCAGAAGAATCAAAACCGGCCAGCTGCCGCGTTCGGAAGATCTCCAGGCCCGGACGATGCTCTTCTACTGGCAGATGTGGCGCGCCATGATGAGCGGGCAGCCGGCTAATTAAGACAGGAGGTGCATAATGCAATTGTCCATCCATTTTCAGCGCCGCGCTTGGGGCCGCCTGCTGACGCGCGCCCTGCTCACCGGCATGCTGGCCTTTTTCCAGCCGGCCCACGCCCTGATCGTCGACCACACCTGCACCACCCTCGACGGCATACCCGCCTCCTACGTCGAGGTGATCAAGCAGAATACGCGCATCTTTTTCGCATCGGCCTCACACGGCCGCCAGCTCCTCACCGGCATGGAGCGGATCGCCGAGCAGAACCCGCAGTACGCCTTTTATGTCGACTGGACCCTGCCGGTTCTGGAGAACACGGTCTGCATGCAGTACCAGAACCTCGATCCGTTTGAGTATTTCGGCACAGTCAGGGAATACCTGAAAGCGGAACCCTCCATCAATGTGGCGATGTTCTTCTGGTGCAGCGAGGCCAACTGGTACGACGTCAATATCTATTTCGCGCAGATGGAATCCCTGGAGGTAGAGCTTCCGAACGTCAAGTTCGTCTATGCGACCGGCCACGCCCAGGAGGATGGCTGCGCCGGCTGCAACCGCCATCGTTTCAATGAAGCCGTCCGCGACTATTGCCTGCGCAACAACAAGATTCTTTTCGATTTTGCCGATATGGATGCCTGGTACAACGGCGAGATGGAAACCTATATCTCCCCCGGCTATTGCGTCTGCGCCGGGGAGCAGATCCCGATCCAGCATACCCAGTATTACCCCGTTGAGGACAACCACACCAGCTTTGAGAACTGCGAGAACAAGGGGCGCGCGGTCTGGTGGATGCTGGCCAGGATCGCCGGTTGGTCGCAGACCACTCCGGTCGAGCTGAGCCATTTTTCCGCGCTGACCACCGGCGAGGGGGTGCTGCTCAGTTGGGAGACGGCTTCGGAGTCGGGCAACTCTGGATTCGGGATCGAACGGAGCCGGGATGGCAAGCAGTATGCCGAGATCGCCTTTCGGCCGGGCGAGGGCACATCCCGGACGCCGCATCTCTACAGTTATCTGGACCCCGCAGTCGAACACGGTGCGACCTATTACTACCGCCTCAGGCAGGTCGACCGGGACGGCACCGCCACCTACTCCGCTGTCGTGACGGCCATAGTTAAGGCACCCGCCCTCTTCGAACTGAACCAGAACTTTCCCAATCCCTTCCACGGGATGACCCGCTTCAGCTATCTTTTACCGCAGGATTCCTGGATCACGATCTCGGTTTTCGACCTGACCGGCAGAGAGGTCGCCCTGCTGAAGCGGGGGATGAGCGGGATGGGGGAGAGGATGCTGCAGTGGGATGGACGCGATGCCAAAGGCAGCAGGGTGTCCGATGGACTCTATCTGCTGAAAATGAGCGATGGCCTGCGCACTGCGGTGCGCCGTATGGTCCTGCTCAACTGACGGCGCACCGCGCTCCTGGCGATCAGCGCGGGGATTCGAGGTAGGAGTTGATCCCCGCCAGGATCTTTTCCGCCAGCTGCTGACGGAATTCGGGCAGGAAGAGCTTTTCTTCGTCCCCGGCATGGGAGAGGAAGGCCATCTCGACCAGGATCGCCGGCCGCGAACTCATACGGGTGACCCTGTAGTTGAAAGAGCCGACGCAGCCGAACTCCTGCAGGGGCAGTTCGAGCAGTTTTTTGTAGACCACGCGGGCCAAATCCCCCCAGAAGGGATTGTGGTAGTAGGTGCTGACACCGTTGGCGCCGAGATAGCCGTTGGCCGTACCCCCCGCATTGGCATGGATACTGACCAGCAGGTCGGCGTCCGAAGCCTCAACCCTCTCTTTTTTCGCTCCCAGACTCATATCGGTATCGGTTTCGCGCACCTGCAGCACCTGCAGACCCGCCTCGAGGCAGAGCTTTTCGAGGCGCTGGGCGACATCGAGGTTGATCTGCTTCTCTAAAAGTCCGGAGAGGCCGACGGCGCCGAGATTGGAACCGCCGTGCCCGGCCTCGATGGCCACCTTTATTTTTCCCGCCGGCGGGTGTTTGAGACGCAGCTCCAGCATGGTGGGCCCGGCGGTGAGCGTATAGCCCCAGATCCGGCTCTCCTGGAGATGGATGTTGACCTGATAGGTCTGGGGGGCGATCTGCTCCCAGCTGAGGCGGTCCATCACGCGCAGCCCTTCGCGGTGGGTGATCCAGGTGCTCGAACTCTCGACCCCGTAGAGACGGAGGCGCAGCACGCGGCCGGCCGGATCTGGGTGGAGGGAGAAGGGGACGGGCTGGAGGCGCGGAATCGTGACGAGATCGGCGCCGGCCGCCGGCGCGGCGCTCAGGGTGGTTATGTAATAGGCGGGGCGGAGCGCCGGTTCAGCCAGGGCCTCGACTTCATCGGCGGCGACATAGCCCTCGCTCTCTTCATCGAGGCGGATACGCCATGAGCTGCCGATGCGGCCGCTGCTCTGCAGAATGGTGCCGGCCGGCAGCTCGCTGATCACCGGCGGGCCGAGGCGAACGTACCCCAGGCTCTGGTTGAGCAGAGCCCCCTCGCGGAGGAGCTGGAGCAGGGGGAAACGCTCCGGGTTTTGCACCACAATGGTCACCCCGGCATCCCGCCGCAGAGTGCTCTTTTTCGCCCCTTTGATGCTGTTTTTAAGACAGAGCTGCAGGGAGTACTCCTTGTCCTGCTGCAGACGGGAGAGGGGCATCTCCCCCTCGTAGCGCGAACAGTCGGCCAGGTCGGTGCGGCGCAGATAGAGGCGCAGCTTGCCCGGCTTGAAATCGACCCAGCCGGCGTGCCCTTTGGCGCCGATGAAGCTGACCCGCAGCCGGTCGCGGCTTTGCAGCACCCGGGATTCGGCGGGCAGGACCGATGTCGAGTCGATCCAGAGCGGCAGGGCTGCGCGCGGGCCGGCTTCGCGGCGGAAAATCGTGCGCGAAAAACGGGCCTCTTCACCGACGACGGGTTTCACCGTCGCCTGGATGAGATTGGGACCGGGCTGCAGGGCTACGGTCCTGAAAAAGATCCCGGTACGATAGAGGTGGCACGAGTCGCCGTTGATCGTCACCCGCGCGGGCCAGGCGGTCCGGGCGAGCAAATGGACAGTGGCTTTGGTCGTGGTGTCGCCGGTATCGTCCCGCCACTCCAGGAGCGGGGCGCTGAGCTGGGCGCGGACGCCGGTGAAGGTCCCGAAAAGGAAGAAGAAGAGGAGGAGGAGCCGGTGGCGGATCTGGGTGTTCTGCATAGGCCGATTTTCTGTCATTTTATAGGAGACGGTGCAGCCGGGTTTTCTGATAATATAGAAACCCGGCCGCAAAAACCAAGCAAAAAAAGCAGGTTCAGGGACGGCGGAACGCTCCGCCGCGCATAGGGCGAGAAAGAGCGGCCGCCCGCCCGGCAATCCGGCAAGTAACTCTTGCTTTATATCCACAACTATTTGTATCTTTATGCAAAAGGAGCGGAAATGCCGAAAAAACCACTCTCGATCCACTTCCCCTACCCCTTTCAGAACAATCTGATCTATAATAATCCGGAAAAACGCAGGATCGCCCGGGACATGCTCGAGCGCTATACCGGGTCCGAGGCCGCCGATTTTCAGCAGAATATCATTCTTACCAATTTTCACAAGTACCTCGATGTCTTTCAGGAGCGCGCCGGCGCGAAGATAACCTCCGGCTCCGCCTTTTCAGCGGTGCATAGTCCCCGTGAAAACATCAGCATGATCGATTTCAAGATCGGCGCACCGACCGCGGCCATGGTGATCGAGATGCTCAGCGCCATCGAAACCCAGGCCGTGCTTTTTCTCGGCATGTGCGGCGGGCTCCATCGCTCGCTCAAGGTGGGCGACTTTATCCTGCCCATGGCCGCCATTCGCGACGAGGGGGTCAGCGGCCACTTCATCCCGCCGCAGGTGCCCTCCCTGCCAACCTTCAAGATCCAGAAATTCGTCAGCCAGATCATCGTCGAGAACAATCTGGATTACCGCACCGGGGTGGTTCACACCACCGACTATCGCTTTTGGGAATTCGACGACACCTTCAAGGCGATCCTCTATGAGGAGAGGGCGATCGGCATCGATATGGAGTGCGCCGCGCTCTTCAGCGTCGGTTTTGTCAGCAAGGTGCCCATCGGCGCCCTGCTGCTGGTCTCGGACCTCCCCCTGCAGAAGGACGGCATCAAGACCAAGGAATCCTCGCGCAAGGTTTTTTCAAACTTTACCGCAAAACACATCGAGATCGGCATCTCCTCGATGATCGAAATCCAGAAACGCGGCGAGCATATTCGCCACTATCGCTGGTGATCCCTGCCTGGGCCCGCACCGGCGCGTACGAGCAAGCGACAAGAAGGAGTGGAACGAGATGAACCTGCAAACCCGCTTTATGAATCTTCAGCTCAAGAATCCGATCATTGTCGCCAGCAGCGGGCTGACCAAGTCGGCGGAAAAGATCCGCGCCTGCGAAGAGGCCGGCGCTGCGGCTGTGGTGATGAAGAGCCTTTTCGAGGAATCCATCGCCGGTGAAGAGTGGAACCTGGCCGCCGGAGCCGTCGGGCACTCGGAGGCCTATGACTATATGCGCGCGGAACTGGGCAAGCAGTACGGCCCGCAGGAGTACTGTGCCATGCTGGAGAAGGCCAGGAAAATGGTCGGGATTCCGGTCATCGCCAGCATCAACTGTGTCTCCGCAAAATGGTGGCCAAGCTATGCAAGACAATTCGAGTCCGCGGGTGCGGATGCCATCGAACTCAATGTCTACGTGACCGTCGTCGACCCCCGCACCACGGCAGGTGACGCCGAACAGCTCTACCTGGATATTCTCGAAGCGGTCAAGGCGCAGGTCAAAATCCCGGTGGCGATGAAAATCGGCCGGCACTTTTCGTCGCTCCCGCACCTGGCCGCGCGCCTGGGCGAGAAAGGACTCGACGGATTGGTCCTCTTTAACCGCTTCACCCAGTTTGACATGGATATTCACGCCCGGCGCCTGGATTCGACTTTCGATTTCAGCCGGCCCGAAGAGCATCACGAAGTGCTGCGCTGGGTGGCCATGCTCTCCGGCCAGACCCGTGTCAACCTGGCGGCCACCACCGGCATCCACAGCGGCAAAGAGATCATCAAAATGCTGCTCGCAGGGGCGAGGGCGGTGGAGATCGCGTCGGCTTTTTACAGGAAGGGGCTGGGCCTGATCCCGAACCTGCTCGCCGATATCGAAACCTGGATGAAGGAGCAGGGTCTGAACGATCTCGAATCCATCATCGGCTCCCTCAATATGGCCAACAGCGGCTCTCCGGATCTCTATCTGCGCGCCCAGTTCATGGAAAAGATGCGCGGCTGGGAGTGATCCGCACTCTACGTCTATCAAGCTGTCCCGCCGGGCGCCGGTGAGCGCCCGGCGGAGAGAGC
>DAOOPF010000014.1:0-41022 GCA_035388125.1 bacterium
CGATTTGCTTACTTTTAATCGATTTGATTAAAACAACAGGAAGAGAAAATGATTAGATACCGTTGGTTCGGATTGCTGCTCGTCATCGCCCTCGGCGCCTGTGAAAAAGATTCGGTGTCGGCTGACAACAAAACGAAGGAGAAACCCGAGGGCTGGCAGCTGGTCTGGTCCGATGAATTCTCCGTCAACGGCCTGCCCGATGCGCAGAAATGGGGATACCAGACCGGCGGCAGCGGCTGGGGCAACGATGAAAAGCAGTATTACTACGCCGACCGGGTGGAGAACGCCCGGGTCGAAAACGGCATGCTCATCATCGAAGCGCGCCGGGACAATTTTGAGGGCCACACCTACACCTCCGCCCGGCTGGTCAGCCGGGGCAAGGGCGACTGGACCTATGGCCGCTTCGAGATCCGCGCCAAGCTGCCGGCCGGACGCGGCACCTGGCCCGCCATCTGGATGATGCCGACTGAATCGACCTACGGCAGCGGCGGCTGGCCCGACAACGGCGAGATCGATATCATGGAACATGTCGGCTACAACATGGGTACCGTGCACGCCTCCATCCACTCCAAAATGTACTATCACAAAATCGGCACCCAGAAGACCGCCACTACCAAGGTCAGTGATGTCGCTCTCAGGTTCCACGACTATATCCTCGAATGGGACGCGAACGAAATCAGGGCCTGGGTCGACACGACCCTCTATTTCACCACCCCCAATGAGGGCAAGGGATGGGAGTACTGGCCCTTCGACAAGGAGTTTTACCTTATCCTGAACATCGCCGTCGGCGGCAGCTGGGGCGGCGCACAGGGTATCGACGACTCGATCTTCCCCCAGCAGATGGTCATCGACTATGTCCGCGTCTATCAAAAAGAAAATTAGGTTCTCCCCACGGGAGCGCTGAGAAACAACTGCACGAGGTGAGGGGCTATGAAAGCATTTGGCAGATTTTGCTGTCTGCTGGCTCTGGTCAGCCTGACCGTGGCGCCGGATCCCGCTCTGGCGGACAAAGCCAGCGAGGCGAGACAACGGAACGCGGATGTCGCCACTCCGGAGGCTCTGGTGCGGGCGGCCTATGAATCGATCTCGGGCCCGGCCGGACGAAATCGCAACTGGGACCGCATGCGCAATCTCTGGCTGGGCAGCGCCCGGATCATCCTCTCCTCTAACGACTATGAGGGCAATCCCATCTGGGAGAACATGACCCTGGATGGCTTTATCAATCGGGTCGCCGCCTGGTACAAGCAGGAAGGGTTCTTCGAGAGCGAGATCGCTTCAACCACCCAGCGCTTCGGCAACGTCGCCCAGGTCTGGAGCACCTTCGAGATCCGCAGGGGATCCTCCACCAGTCCCGTCGTCTACCGCGGCATTAACAGCTGGTCGATGGTCATGAAGGATGGCCGCTGGTGGATATCACAGCTCAACTACGATTTTGAAAGCAGAAAGCACCCCATACCGGAGCGTTATCGCTGAAAACCATGCCCGATCGTCCCTCCTATCACCTGACGCCGGAGGAGTTCCGCCGGCTTGGCTACCGCATGATCGACTGGATCGCCGACTATGAGCAGCGGGTCGCCGATCTGCCGGTCCTTTCCCGCGCCGAGCCCGGCAGCATCCGCGCCCAGCTCCCCGCTGCCGCTCCAGAAAAGGGAGAAGCTCTCGACCTGATCTTCGCAGACCTTGAGCGGATCATCCTCCCCGGCATCACCCACTGGCAGTCGCCCAACTTTTTCGCCTTTTTTCCGGCCAACACTTCCGGCCCCTCCATCCTCGGCGACCTGCTCTGCGCCGGCCTCGGCGTCCAGGGCATGATGTGGGCTACCAGCCCCGCCTGCACCGAGTTGGAGACCCATATTATGGACTGGATGGCGGACCTGCTCGGCCTCCCCCCGGGGTTCAGGTCGGACAGCGCCGGCGGTGGGGTGATTCAGGACTCAGCCTCCGGCGCGGCCCTCTGCGCCATCATCGCCGCACGCGAGCGCAGGACCGGCCTGGTCAGTAATGAGTCCGGCTGCGACGGACGCCTGACCGCCTATGCTTCGACCGAGGCCCACTCTTCCATCGAAAAGGCGATCAGGATCGCCGGCATCGGCCGTAAAAACCTGCGCCTCATAAGAGTCGACGAGCGTTTCGCCATGCGCCCGGCGGAACTCGAAACCGCCATCCGCGCCGATCTTGCTGCAGGACTCATGCCCTTCTTCGTCAGCGCCACCATCGGCACTACGGCTGCCAACGGCCTCGATCCTCTTCCCGAAATCGGCCGCATCGCCGCGAAGCACGGGCTCTGGTTCCATGTCGACGGCGCCATGTCCGGCACTGCCGCCCTCTGCCCCGAATACCGCAGCATCCAGGAGGGGCTGGAAAGGGCAGACAGCTATTGCACCAACCCCCACAAGTGGCTGTTCACCAATTTCGACTGCGACTGCATGTTTGTCCGCGACCGCGCCGCGTTGATCCAGGCCCTGACCATCCTGCCCGAGTACCTGCGCAACCGGGCGACGGAATCGGGCGCCGTCATCGATTACCGCGATTGGCAGATCCCGCTCGGACGCCGCTTCCGCAGCCTCAAACTCTGGCTCGTCCTGCGCCACTACGGCCGGGAGGGGCTCCAGTACCACATCCGCCGTCATATCGAACTGGCGCAGCACTTTGCCGGTCAGGTCGCAGCCCATCCCGATTTCGAACTCGCTCTGCCCCCGCCGCTCAACCTGGTCTGCTTCCGCCACCGCGGCGGCGATACCGCCAACCAGGCCATCCTTGACGGTGTCAACAACAGCGGCAAGGCCTATCTCTCCCATGCCCGCCTGGCGGGCAAGCTGACCCTCCGCCTCTGCGTCGGCCAAACCCGCACAGAAGCCGGGCATGTGGAAGCAGTCTGGCAGCTGCTCCAGCAGACCGCGGAGGCATGGCAAAAGTCACAGGAACCTGGCAATGGAGGAGAAAAAGATGACTTCAACGGGTAATCCGGGGGTGCGCACCTTCGCGGGCAAGGGGGGGCTGCCCATGGTGGAGGTCGAAAACAGCGAGGCCAGAGCTGTGATCAGCCTTTACGGAGGCCAGGTGCTCTCCTGGCAGCCTAAAGGGGAGGAGGAGGTGCTCTTCACCAGCGCCCGGAGCTGGTTCGAGCCCGGCAAAGCCATCCGCGGGGGCGTCCCCCTCTGCTGGCCCTGGTTCGGCCCTCACCCCACCGACCGGGAGAAACCGATGCACGGCTTCGCCCGCCTCCATGACTGGCGCCTCGTCCAGGTGACCACCACACCGGAGGGGAAGAGCATCGCCGTACTGGAATTCGAGGATTCACCCGCCACCCTGGCGCTCTGGCCCCACCCCTTCCACCTCCGTCTCGAGGTCGAGGTCGGGGCTCATCTCCGCATCGCACTGACCATGGCCAACCGTGCCGCCGAAGAGGTCGAAATCACCGCCGCCCTCCACTCCTACTTCCTGCTCGGAGAGGCCGGGCTGGTCCATATCACCGGACTGGACGACACCTTTTACATCGATACGCTCCAGCAGGAGCGCACCACCCTGCAGCAGGGACAGATCAAAATCGACCGGGAGATCAACCGGATCTACCTCGAGACCGGCAACAGCTGCACCATTCATGATCCCCTGCTCGAACGGCAGATTATGGTCAGGAAAGAGGGAAGCCAGTCAACTGTGGTCTGGAATCCATGGGAAGAGCGCAGCCGCACCTTTCAGGATCTGGGCGATGAGGAGTATCGCAAGATGGTCTGCATCGAGGCGGGAAATGTGCGGCGGGACCGCATCCTGCTGCCGCCGTCAGCCAGCCACACCCTGGCGACAGAGTTCGCACTTATGCATTAGCATGAACCGCAGCGCAGGCTGCAAACAATCCATTTTCTGCTTGCATTTTTGATTAATTATTTCTATTTTAATCGGCTTGGTAGGAAAATATTCAATATAGTATAAATGAGCAGGAGTTTTTCCAATGTCGAGAAAATGTGCTATATGTGGCAAGGGTCCCCAGGTCGGCAACAATGTCAGCCATGCCCACAACCTGACCAAGACGCGCTGGATGCCCAACATCCGCAAAATGCGCATCGTCGAAAAGGGCACGACGCGTAACGCCTACGTCTGCACCCGCTGCCTCCGCGGCAACAAAGTGACCAAGGCGATCTAGCCTCGTCCAATCCGCGACCGAATTCGAGCCGGGTCCTTGACCCGGCTTTTTTTTATTGCGCCTCCGCCCATCCCTTTAAAAGCCGCGCCTTTTCCAGCCCGTTATCGATGAAATCCCAGGGCAAGAGCTCCTCCGGACCCTTGGCGCGGTGAATCCACCCGGTAAATCCGCCATAGATCTCCTGCCACTCCCGGTTCTCCTGCACCGCCCGCACCAGGGCTTCACCTACCTCCACCGTGCCGATGGAAAAGAGCGCCTGCAGCACCTCCTCCCGTCCGCTTTTACGGCCGGCGCTCACCCCGTCGATGCGGTTGAGGGCCTCGATGACCATCTTCCTTTTAGACTTGATCTCCCGCTCCGTGGCCATGCCCGCCCACTGAAACGGGGTCCAGGGCTTGGGGACAAAGGTGTTGACGCTGACGCGCAGCTCCCGCCCGCTGCCGCGGCTGCAAAAAAGGGCGGCGGCCTTGCGGGTGAGATCGACCAGCCCCTGCAGGTCTTCCGGCTGCTCGGTCGGCAGTCCGATCATGAAATAGAGCTTGATCTGCCGGAAATGGAACTGCCCAATGAGGTCAACGGCCGCGAGGATCTGCTCTTCGCTCAGATGTTTGCGGATAACCCGGCGGAGTCGCTCGGTGCCGGCCTCCGGGGCGAGGGTGACCGTGCGGATGTCGGACGCTGTCATGGCCTTGAGGAGAACAGGCGAAATCCGGTCCGCGCGCAGCGAGGATAGGCTGATCCTGTGGCCGCGACCAAGCAGCTGTTCACAAAGCTGGTCGAGCCGGCTGTAATCGGAGAGTGCGGCGCCAACCAGGCCGATGCGGTCGCCGGGATGGGCGTGGCGTTCGACTTCCGCGATGATCTCCTCCAGAGGCCAGCTCCTGAAGGGGTGATAGAGATGGCCGGCGGCGCAGAAACGGCAGCCTCTGCCGCAGCCGCGGCCCACTTCCACCATGAACATCTCGAGATGGGTGTTGGGGGTGACGCAGACCGAGCTGGCGGGCGGATATTTCCTGAGATCGATGTAGCGCCTCCGCACGCGCCCGGACTCCGGCTGCAGGCCGTGCACCGCGGGCACCCAGGCCCCTTCGATGCCCGCCAGCCTCGCCAGCAGCTCCTCCCGGCCCTCCCCGCCATCGAGGTGTTCCGCATAGGCCCGGGCGAAATCGGGGATAAGCTCTTCTCCCTCGCCGATCAGGAAGAGATCGGCAACCGGAGCCATGACGGTCGGATTATAGAAAGCAGCCACGCCTCCCATCAGGATGAGAGGATCATGGTGTGTCCGTTCGCGGGCCAGCAGAGGGATACCCGCCCGCTTGAGCATCTGCAGGACTACCGGATAGTCCATCTCGTATGCGAGCGAAAAGGCGATGATCCGGAACTGGTTGAGTGGCTGCTGTGATTCCAGTGTGTGAAAAAAGGCAGCGAACGGGCCTTCCAGCTGGAAGGCCCGTTCGCCTTTGAGGAGTGGCTGCTCGTTCAGCAACCGGTAGACGGTCTGATATCCCAGACTCGACATACCCGTTGCGTAACTATTGGGATAGACGAGCGCCAGTGGAGTGGGGCCTTGGGGAGAGAACTCGCGGCGGCGGCTTTCTGCGCTGAGCAGCTTCCGGGCGTAGCTTCGGAAGGCCCCGTACTGATCAGCCATGACAGCCGCCCCGTATCACAACGCGCTTTTCCGCACGCGTGGATTCCTTGTCACAGGAGCTTCCAGCGGTTACGGCGGCACGCCGGTATGTCAAATTCAGTATCTTCATGGCCGTTGCCGTTTCCGGCCGTTACCTGCACATCCTGCAGTGTGCGTTCCACATCCTTCCAGGTGTAAAGCGGCTCAGGACGCTCGGCTGCGGGCTGGGGCTCACTCTTAGGCTCCGGCTGAGCCGGCCGGGCCGGGTTCGCCGGCACCGTCGTGCGCTGCTGCCACTTGGGATTGAGGATATCGCGGCTGGCTTCCCGGTTGACATGGTTGTTGATCTCCTCCAGCCGGGTCACCGCAGGAATCTCCTTCTGAAGCAGACCGCCCTGTTCGAACTGCATGTTCGTCCGGCTGCCGGCCTCGCGGCTGCGGCGGTAATTGCTGGAGAGCCCGGTGGAGATAACTGTGATCCGCATCTCGTCGTCAAGATTGTTGTCAATGACGGCGCCGAAAATAATGTTGGCGCGCGAACCCGCCTCCTCGAAGATGATGGTTGTGGCGGTGTTGACATCATTCAGGCTCATCTTCGGGCCGCCGGTGATGTTGACAAGCAGGCCGAGTGAGCCGGCGATGGAAACATCCTCGAGCAGCGGGCTGTGGATGGCCTGCTCGGCGGCGGTCTTGGCCTTGTTTTCGCCGCGGCCGATACCCGACCCCATCAGGGCGTCGCCGGCTTCGCTCATGACAGCGCGCACATCGGCGAAATCGAGATTGACCAGGCCGGGCACAGTGATCAGGTCCGAAATACCCTTGGTGGCATTGAAAAGGATCTCGTCCGCGAAACGGAAAGCTGTGTCGAGCGGCGTTTCAGGCGGCACAAGGGAGATAAGCCGCTGGTTGGGGACGACGATGAGCGTATCGACCGCCTCTTTAAGAGCGAGAATCCCCTCATCGGCGCGCACCATGCGTTTCTGCCCTTCGAAAATGAAAGGCCGGGTGACGATGCCGACGACCAGGGCACCGATATCACGGGCGATCTGGGCCACAACCGGGGCAGCCCCGGTGCCCGTACCGCCACCCATGCCGGCGGTGACAAAGACCAGATCCGCATCCGCCAGAGCATCATACACGGCGTTGCGGTCTTCCTCGACCGCCCTCAACCCCTTCTGGGGATCTGCGCCGGCGCCCAATCCCTGCGTGGTCTTGGTGCCGATGCGGATCTTGGTGGGCGCCATACAGTATTCCAGCGCCTGCTCGTCGGTATTGATCGCGATAAAGCCTACACCCTTCAACCCTTCAGAGATCATGCGCGTGACCGCATTGCCGCCCGCGCCGCCGACACCTACCACCTTGAGCACCGCGCTGCCGGGGTTGGTATCATCAAAATCGAAAGTTAGATTCATAGCCCGCTCCCTTGAGTTATTTGTATCGTCCCTCAGACCTATCCCTTGTCCGGTGGATGATTTTGGTCCCATTGTAAACCCCTCTTGTTTAGAGCTCTCGCGAACCACTCCGGGTCCGGCGTGGAGCTTGCGGTTAGACGGGCGGCTGAAAGCCGCGCCGTCTGGTAAATCATATTTTACGGTCAAAGAGCTGTTTGAATTTTTCATACAGTGAACTGAAAGACTTTTTCTCCTTGCTGAAATCCGGGCCTTCCTCTCCGCGATGTTTGAGAGCATACTGGATCAGGCCGACGCCGGTGGCGCTCTGCGGAGTGCCCGCCTCGGCCACCATGCCGGTGAATCCCGTCGGATGGCCGATCTTGACCGGCATGTTAAAGATCTCCTCCGCCAGCTCCATGGTCCCCGGCAGCAGTGAGGCGCCTCCGGTCAGAACCAGTCCGGTGGTCATCAAATTGACGTAGGTCGACTTTTTGATCTCTTCATAGATGATGGTAAGGATTTCGACCATGCGCGGCTGGATGATGTCGACCAGCAGTCCCTTGGAGATCCGCCTCGAGGGGCGGCCGTTGACGCCCGGCACCTCGACGACCATCTCCTTGTCCCCTTCGCAATGCAGGGCATGACCATGGGCGATCTTGAGCCGCTCGGCGGATTCAATCGGTGTGCGCAGCATGATCGCCAGATCGTTGGTCACGTTGCGTCCGCCGAGGGCGACGACGGCGGTATGGCGAATGCAGCCTTCGTAAAAAAGGGCGATGTCGCTGGTGCCGCCGCCGATGTCAACCAGGATCACACCAAGCTCTTTCTCATCCTCGCTGAGCACCGAATAGCTGGAGGCCAGAGGCTCCAGCACCAGGCTGGCCGTGGAATAGCCCGCCTTTTCGATGCAGCGGTAAATGTTCTGGGCGGAGGCAATCGCCCCGGTGACGATGTGGACTTCAGCTTCGAGGCGCACACCGGTCATGCCGACGGGATCGCGGATGCCGCGCTGGTCGTCGACGATGAACTCCTGCGGCAGGATATGGATCACCTCGCGGTCGAGCGGCAGCGCCACAGCGCGGGCAGCCTCGATGACCCGGCGGATATCCTCTTCGCTGACCTCATTGTCCTCGCCGGTGATAGCCACCACGCCGCGTCCATTGATGCTGCGGATATGGTCGCCCGCGATGCCGGCGTAAACCATATCGACCTGGACGTCGGCCATCTCCTCAGCCTTCTCCACCGCCGCACGGATCGAACGCACGGTCTTTTCCGAGTCGACGACGATGCCATAGCGAAGCCCTTCAGAAGGCGCCGTCCCGACACCGATGATCTTGATCTCCTGGGCTTCATTTACCTCGGCAATGAAACAACCGATCTTGGTAGTGCCGATGTCGAGCCCGGCAATGATATCGACTGCATCCATACATTTATCCTTACGAATGGGTTCGGCTCATGATTTCTTCTTGACGATGATCTGGCTGGCCAGCCGCGCATCGAGGCAGCGGATCTGGCCCATCAGCGTGGAGGAACCCAGCTGACTGAAAAAGAGATCAAGGTTGCGCGCCTTGGCCTCCAGATCATCCTGTCCGAGCAGCACCGGCAGCATGCCCGTCTGCGAGAAATAAGCTACCAGCCCGAGCTCGGGATCGCAATAGATTTCAGAAAGCTGGCGGCCGAGCAGGTCGCTGCGGCTCTCTACCTCGTCGATAAGCTCCATCGCGTGATGAAAGAAAAAGCCGTCCAGGCGATTGGTCTTGCTGTTGAAGCGCAGGCCCGGACCGGTGATCACCGGCAGGTCCGGGACCGGTTCACCCTGCTTCAGCGTAATAATATGTCCTCTGGAGTCAAGACCACAGATCTTGCCCGCTGCCAGCAGAGCCACCGGACGCCCTTTCCGGCTGCTGCCCTGGATGAAGAGCTTGCCCTCGCGCGAATTCAGGGCGAGCATCTCTTTCTCCTGGTCAGCCCGGCGGATCTTCTCCTCCAGTTTTTCGCGCAGCTCGTCACCATCGTCATATTGCAGCGCGTACTGCTCGGCCATCTGATCGATGGAGAGCACAGGCTCTTCGGTATCGTGCGCCTCCAGCATCTGCTGGGAGATAAAGAGTCCTGCCACCAGGGCAAAGCTGAGAAAGAGCATCACTTTGCCATATTGAACAACACGTTCACTCATGCCTTTTCCCTGTCTCGATTGGATTTCAATTTCAATACTGCGCGCGCGAGATCCGCACTGGCGGAAGCGAACGCCGATTCCCTGGCCAGTTTGCCCATGGCCGCCCTGCGTCCGGAATCGCCGAACAGGGCGATGATTTCGGCCGCGATATCGCGATGCGCAAGCTCGCGTTCGAGAATGACCATGGCCGATCCCTTTTGCGCCAGGGCGAGGGCGTTGGCCTCCTGATGATTTCCAGCCGCAGCGGCAAATG
Organism: bacterium; assembly: GCA_035388125.1. Lineage (GTDB taxonomy): Bacteria > Zhuqueibacterota > Zhuqueibacteria > Residuimicrobiales > Residuimicrobiaceae > JAKPUX01. The sequence goes on from DAOOPF010000014.1 coordinate 9,592, forward strand.
GAATCAGGATGGCCGGCAGACCGCACACATTGATTTCAGCCAACGTCAAAGCCCCGGCGCGACACATCACCACATCCGCCGCCCTGTAGGCCAGGGGCATTTCGGTGATGAAATCCGTCATCCACACCTGGTTCTCACACCCGACAATGGCCTGCCGAACCAATTCCTGATTCCATTTTCCGCTGCTCCAGATCAGCTGCAGATCCGATTCCGCCAGCAAGCGGGGTAAAATTTTGACCATCAATTCATTGATCACCCTGGCACCCTGGCTGCCGCCGAAAACCAGCAGCGTGGGCTTGTCCGGATCCAGACCGAAATGACGCCGGGCCTCGGCCGGCGAAGCCGCCACTTCCAGGTCACGAACCGGATTGCCGGTGACGGTGACATTCTTCCGCCCCTTGAAGTAGGGCAGGGCCCCGGCAAAGCCGAGATGAAGCTGATCCACTCCGCGCGCCAGCAGCCGTGTGGTGACACCGGGATAGCTGTTCTGCTCCTGAATGAGCGTCGGATAGCCGCAGAGATGAGCCATGAAGAGCATCGGCCCGCTGACATAACCGCCGGTGCCGATGACGACATCGGGCCGGACCCTGCGCAGAATGGCGGCGCTCTGGCCCAGGCTGCCGATCAGCCGGAAAGGAAAAGCCAGATTGGTCCAGACACTGCGGCGTGCAAAACCGCGCACAGAGAGCAGATGGAGGGGAAAACCCAGCTCCGGTATGACCCGGGCCTCAACGCCCCGGGCCGTGCCTACGAAATGGATCTCCGCCTGCGGTTCAAATTCACGCAGCTTTTCGGCGATGGCGATGGCCGGATAGAGATGGCCGCCGGTGCCGCCGCCGGCGAAGAGATAGCGAGGCTGATGCCCCTTATTCTCCGCAGGATGACTCATCGATAATTTCTCCGCAGGGCGACGGTTTTACGCACACCGCCGCGGTGTACGGCTGTGCGGACAGGCGCGGGAAAGGCGCGCTCCTCGACCCGCTGCTTGTACTCGCGCCACCCCGGACTGGCCGCATAGGCGGGACTACCCTGCGCTGAGATGTTGAGCAAAAGCCCGAGTGCGCAGAGGTGCGTCACCAGCGAGGTACCGCCATAACTGAGAAAGGGCATCGGGATGCCTGTGGTCGGCAGCAGGCCAACCACCACCCCGGCGTTGATGAAAGCATAAGTGGCATAGCAGGCGGTGATCCCCCCGGCCAGATATCGTCCGGCCAGGTCCGGCGCCTGCCGCGCAATGGTCAGCCCGCGGCGAACGACCACCAGGAAGAGGAAAAGCACACCCACTGTTCCGATCAGTCCGTATTCCTCGCCGATCATGGCGAAGATAAAATCGTTGTGGGCTTCGGGCAGAAAGAGGTACTTCTGATGGCTGCCGCCGATGCCCTGGCCGATCAACCCGCCTTGCGCCAGGGTGATGAGCGACTGCTTGAGATGGGGGTGCATCTCGCCGCCCGCGCTGTGGAGGTGATCGGTGATCCTCCTGATCATGTAGGGATTAATGCTGACATAGAGCAGGGCCATACTGAGGGTGCTCAGGCCTGCGATAACAGAATAGCTGAACCTTATCTCCGCCAGAAAGAACATGGTGAAGGCGATGAACAGCGTCAGGGCTGCAGTACCCATATCATGCTGCAGGGCGATCGGCCCGGCGATCGCCAGTGTGAGACCGAAAAGGATGGCGTAGCGGTTCATATCATCCAGCTCTTCACGCCAGAGGTAGAGTTGACCGGCTAAAAGCAGGATCAGGGCGTAGCGGGCGAAATCCGAGGGCTGGAACATGAAGAAATAAAGATTGATCCAGCTGTAGGCCCCGTTCCGCGGCGTGATGCCGGGCACGCGCGCCAGCAGAATGGCCAGCAGAAAGAGCGAAATTCCGAAAAAGATCCACCGGTCGGCCAGCCATTTGCGATAGTCTCGTCTGGCGATGAAGAACATCAGCAGGAGGCCGATGACAGCGCGCGCCAGCTGCTTGGTAAAATAATATTCGCTGTTGCCGTACTTCATCTCCATGCGGTACGAGCTGGCGGAATAGATCGTCGCCGCTCCGACGATAATGAGCAGGAGTATGCAGGCGAGGAGCGCAAAGTCCGCGCGCGCCCAGTCCATTTTCTTTTCTGCAGGTGTCATCTGATTTTAAAAGTCGTCAAGGTTAAAAGCGCCAGAATTATGCCCACGATCCAGAACCGCACCACCACTTTGGGCTCGGCCCATCCGCTCAGTTCAAAGTGGTGATGAATGGGCGCCATGCGAAAAACGCGCTTGCCGGTACGCTTGAAATGGGTGACCTGGATGATCACCGACAGGCTCTCGATGACAAAGATAGCGCAGATCAACAGGAGGAGGAGCTCCTTTTTGACCAGCACCGCCACCGTGCCGATCGCCCCGCCGAGGGCCAGGGCGCCGGTATCGCCCATGAAGACCTGGGCCGGATAGGCGTTATACCAGAGAAAGCCCAGGGAGGCGCCGAAGAGAGCGGCGCAAAAAACCGCCAGCTCGCCCGCCTCCGGCAGATAGATTATATTGAGATAGTCGCTGAAATCAACACGGCCGGTGAAATAAGCGATCAGGCCGAAAGCGATAGCCCCGATCGCACTCAGTCCGATCAGCAGGCCGTCAAGTCCGTCGGTCAGGTTCGAGCCGTTCGACATGGCCGTAATCACAAAGGCGACCATAAAAATGTAAAAGATGCCAAATTCCAGCTCGAAATTCTTCAGGAAAGGAATGGTGGTGCTGGAACGTTCAGCTTCAACTGCGGGCAGATAATAGACGACCAGCCCGACAAAGAGCCCGATGATCACCTGGCCGACCAGCTTGTAGCGCCCGATCAGCCCCTTGGGCATCTTTTTGACAATTTTGAGATAGTCATCGAGCAGACCCAGCATGCCCAGCCACAAAGTCACGATCATCACCACCCAGATCCCGGTCTCGGCGATCTTGGCGAGCAGAAGGGTCGGGACCAGGGTGCTCACCAGAATGAGGAGACCGCCCATGCTCGGGGTGCCGCGCTTGCCGAGATGGGTCTGCGGCCCGTCCGCGCGGATCTCCTCGCCGATCTGCTTTTCGCGCAGTCTCCGGATCAGGGCGGGCCCGATGAGCAGGCTCAGCGCCAGCGCCAGCAGCGCAGCGACGGCCGCCCGGAAGCTGATGTAGCGGAAAAGGTTGAAGATGATAAAATCGTCTTTCAGTGGCGCGAGCAAATAGTAGAGCATGGTTTTAATCCGCTATTTAGAATTCGTCGCCAAATGGTGTTGAACCCCCTCCACCAGGGTCTCCATCTGCATTCCGCGTGAACCCTTGAAAAGGATGACATTGCCGGGCTGCAGACATTCAGTCAGGGCTTCAGCCAACCCCTCCTTGTCGCTGAAATGACGGGCGGGGAGCCCCAGTTCTCCGGCCCGCTCGAGTGTGGCCTGGGTTTCGCGGCCGAAGAGAAAAAGCTGATCCAGCCCGCATCCGGCGGCGAGATCGGCGAGCTTGCGGTGCTCCTGCGTGGAGTAGCCGCCGAGCTCGAGCATGTCCCCCAGCACAGCAATGCGGCGGCCGCTGCCCTGAACGGAGATATCCGCCAAAGTACGAAGCGCCGCGGAACAGCTGTTCGGGTTGGCGTTATAGGTATCGTTCATCAGCAGCATCCCGCCGTGGGAGATCATGGCCATCCGTTTGTCCACGACCGGCAGTTCAGCCACTCCCGTCAGGATCTCCTCCAGAGCAAGACCAAACTCAAGGCCGACGGCAGCCGCCGCCAGCGCGTTATCAATGTTATGACGCCCGATGACCGGCAGGGTCACATCCCGGCCCAGGATGCGCAGGGTGTAGCGGGCCCGGTCATCACAGCCGAGAACCTCTGCGTTGAGATCCGCCGGATGGTCGACGCCGAATGAACGGGTATGGGCCAGGGGATACCGGTGCCCGCGCAGGATCGCGTCGTCGGCATTGAAAAAGGCGGTGCCGTCGGGGCGGCAGTGGTTAAAGATCTCGAATTTGGCCCTGGCCACTCCCGCAAGATCCTGAAAAAACTCGAGATGCGCATAGCCGATATTGGTGATCATGGCCATATCCGGCCTGACCAGAGCGCCGAGGCGGTCGAGCTCGCCAAAGTGGTTGGTGCCCAGCTCCGCAAGCAGGATCTGATGCTCATCGCGCAGCCCGAAGAGGGTGAGCGGAACGCCGATGTGGTTGTTGAATGATTTGGCGTTGCGCAGGACCCGGAATCGGCGTGAGAGCACCGAAAAAATTGCCTCCTTGGTTGTGGTCTTGCCGACGCTGCCGGTGACCGCGATCGCGGGGATCGAAAAGGTGGCGCGATAGGCAGCGGCCGCCTCCTGAAAAGAGTGGAGCGTCTCCGGCACGACGATGAGATTGGCCGCAGCGGCCTCCCCCGCATGGTTCGCATACCAGCGGGCGGAGACCATCGATATGGAGCCGCCGGCGGCCGCGCGCGGCAGAACAAAGTCGTGGCCATCAAACCGATCGCCGGCCAGGGCGACAAAAAGGTCACCGGGCTGTGCCGTGCGCGAATCAGTGGAAACTCCGGAGAACGGACGCTGCAGCAGCGCCTCCTCTCCGAACCACTCGCCCGCGGTCCAGCGCAGAATATGAGCCGGTGTCAGGTCTGAATAAGCCATGTTCTTCTCAAAAAATGAGCAATTTTCTCAGGTCGACGGATGATTCGCACACCAGCAGCACCTGATCGCCCGGATTGGTACGACGTCCGGCAGGCGGCTGCTGTGAGACGACCTTGCCGCTGCCATTGACAACGGCGGTGATTCCTTCCGCAGCGAGCACATTCAGGGCGTTGCGGATGGGCAGCCCGGTCACGCGCGGCACAACATGCCGCACCTGATCGGAGGGGCTCTCCTTGCAGACCAGCTTGACGGTCGCGGGTACAGAAATCACCGCGCCGGCCCGGGGCTGCTGTTCAACGATCACACCCTGGCGCCCGGTGATGGCCAGATCGATCTTGAGATCACCGGCCATTTGCACAGCCGCAGACCGTTTGAACCCGACAAAGTTCGGGACGATCCGGCGGCCTTCCTGCACAAATTTAAGATCCAATTCCTTGCCCTCCTCCGCCTCCACATCAACCCCGCGCTGGTACATGATCTGCTGCGCTATGCGCCTGAAACAGGGCGCTGCAACATCACCACCCATATAGCTTCCCTTGGGATTGTCGATCATCACATAGATGACCACCTCGGGATTCTCCTTGGGAAAAAAGCCGCCGAAATTGGCCACATACTGGCCCTTGATATAGCCGCCGCCGCCGCTGCGCACCATACGCGCTGTCCCGGTCTTTCCGCAGACGGTCATCCCCTCAAGCTGTGCCTTTTTGGCCGTCCCTCCGCTCACCACGTCAGCCATCATCTCCTTGAGCGCATTCGCCGTCTCGGTCTTGATCACCCGGCGCACCGCCTTCGGCCGGAACCGCTCCTGCACATGCCCCTCTGCATCCTGGATCTCCTTGACCACATAGGGCGTCAGCAAAACCCCGCCGTTGGCGATCGTGCAGAACATGTTGGTCATCTGAATCGGCGTCACCGCGATCTCGTGGCCGAAGGCCATGGCGTAGGGGGTGAAACCGGACCAGTCGGCCATATCGCGCAGCTGCCCGTTGACCTCGCCGTCGAGGCCGATGCCGGTGCGGGCGCCAAAGCCGAAATCGCGCGCATACCGGTAGACGATCGCCTTGTCATGATCCTTGATCGCCTTGGCCATGCCGATATTGGAGGACTTGACGATCACGTCATGAATGGTCAGGCTGCCGTAGTGGTGGACATCGTGGATGGTCTCGCCCATTACCTTCCATTGCCCGTTCTCGCAAAAGATCTTGTCCTGCGGCGTGTAGATGCCCTCATCGAGAAGACCGGCCATGGTGACCAGCTTGAAGGTGGAGCCGGCCTCAAACTGATCGGTGATGGCGCGCAGCCGGTAGGAAGAGGGAGCGTACTTGCCATACGCGTTCGGATTAAAGCCCGGTTCCGAGGCCATGGCCAGCACTTCGCCGGTCTTGGGATCCATGATCACCACCACGCCGCTGTCGGCGTTGCTCTCCTGGAGGGTCCGGCGCAGCTCGCGATGGGCGATGCTCTGGATGGCGGCATCGATGGTGAGGACGACATGCCCGCCCGGCTCAGCCTGATGAACAGGATAGTCGGGGTGGTAAAAAGAGTACTGGTTGCCAATGGCGGTCTTGTGCTTCACAGCATGGCCGGGGATACCGAAGAGCAGGGGCTCCAGCTTTTTCTCGATGCCGCTGATGCCGTGGCCGTCCGCATCCATAAAGCCGAGGATCTGGCTGCCGACATCGCCCATGGGATACTTGCGGCCGTTCTCCTTGATGATGCTGATGCCCTTCAGCCCGAGGGACTCGACCAGCAGGCCGGTATGGCGGGACTCGCGGCGCACCAGATAACCGAACTTGCGGTCCCGGCGCAGCTTTGCCTGCAGGTTCGAGGAGGAGATACCCAGCACACGGCTCAGCTTGCGCGCGGTGGCCGCAGGATTGCTGATCCGCTGCGGATAGACACCGATCGAAACCGAGGGCACATTGATCGCCAGCGGACGCATGCGGCGGTCGTAGATGGTGCCCCGCACCGGGTCAAGCCTGACTTCCTGCAGATACTGTTTCTCAGCCAGCACGGCGTATTTCTCCCGGACGATGATTTGGATGTAGATCAGCCTCAGCACGACAACGATGAAGATGGCGACGAGCACCCGGTAGTATGTATTCAGGCGCGATTGGTCCCTGCGCTGCTGAATTTTGCGGTTGGAAGAGTAGTTGATCATCTGCCTGCAACTTTAACTTTTCGAAGGCCCGTTCCGGAAGGTCAGCGCTGCCAATCTTCCAGTTTATCCACCAGTTTCCCCACCATCCCCTTCTCCTTGAGGACGATGGTCGGCACCGGCACCAGCTTCAGCCGGCTCTCCGCCAGCTCACCCATTCTCTGCATTGAACGGAGCTCGTCGATCCTGACCTCCAGCAGAGCCGTCTCGCCCTGCAATACAAGAAGTTCCTGCGCGAGCTTGTCGTTGCGCCGGATTTGATGGTCGACATTGACCTTTTGCCAGACCTTCATGAAAACCAGCACAGCGATGACCGCCAGGATCGCGATCACCTGCTCGCGGATGCGCAAATAGTCACTTTTGTGCGGCCGGACCTGATATCTCTTGCTCTGCAGACGCATATACTTCTCACCTAAACGATTTTTTCAGCCACCCGCAGCCGCGCTGAGCGCGCGCTCGGATTGGCTGCCACTTCCGCGGCCGTGGGGACGACCAGCCTGCCGACCGGTCTAAGCCGCGGCACTGCACCGCAGACACAGACCGGCAGCTTCGGCGGACAGATACAAGGATCAGCTCCCTCCCGGATGAACTCTTTGACAATGCGGTCTTCCAGAGAGTGAAAACTGATAACGCCAAAACGGCCGCCCGGCCGCAGCGCCGCCAGGGCTTGCGGCAGAAAAAGTTCAAGGTTCGCGAGCTCATCATTGACAAAAATGCGCAGGCTTTGAAAAACCCGCGCGCAACTCTTGATCGCATGCGCCCCCGGCACCGCTGACCGGATAATCCCGGCGAGCTGACCGGTACGGACAATCCGGCTCCGGCTGCGAGCGCGCACCACTGCATGGGCAATGCGCCGCCAGGCGCGTTCTTCACCCATGGTGCGAATGATCTCGCCCAGCTGCCGCTCGTCAAAGTCGTTGACGACCGTTTCCGCGCTGAGACCGCTCTGCGGATCCATCTGCATCGCAAGCGGTCCATCCGCTGAAAACATAAAACCCTTCTCCGGATCGGTGATTTGCAGGGTGGAAATACCCAAGTCGGCGAGAATGGCATCTACATGACCCTGATCAGATTGCGCCAGAAGAGTCTGTAGATCGCGAAAATTACCCCGCACTACCTGGATACGATCTGCATAACTGGCCAGCCGCTGCCGCAGCCTCTGCAAGGCCTGGGGATCCCTGTCGATGCCTGAAACCCGTCCCGCGGACGGCATCACCTGGAGGAAAGCCTCCATGTGCCCACCGTCGCCGGCCGTCACATCATACACCAGCCGGGCCTCCGCCGCCCCGAGCAATTCCAGTACCTCATGGACCAGAACCGACTGGTGATACCCTTCCATTTCGCCCCTCCGCCGCTCAGCCCGGCTCAGGGGATGAAGCCTCACTCGCACTGAGCGAGATCCGGCCGAATATCTCCTGGATGGTCTCCTCACTGGCCGCTGCATCAGCCTGATAAAGCGCCGGATTCCAGATCTCAAAAACTTCACCGCAGCCGACCACCAGGACCTCGCCGTTCTCGGGCAGCTCCGCATAGGCGACCAGATTCTCCGGGAGAACCAGACGGCGCTGCTTGTCCAGCTCGCAATCCGCTGCCGCGCCGATGATATGGCGCTTCATAATTTGCTTGGATTTCTCGTCAATATTTAATTTATTGAGGGAGGAGACCAGGGCTTTCCATTCAGTCCGGTAATAGCCGGTCAGACACTTGGCGATCCCGCGGGTGATCTTGATCCTGTCCCGCAGGTCATCTTCCTGGGTGTAGTAGAGTTTGGTCGGCAACGCCAGCCGCCGATTGGTGTCCAGGGTGATGTTGTATGAGCCTGAAAGTTCAGCCATGATTCAAAGTGACCAGAAAGTGAAAGCAGTTAACACCAAATAAAACCAATTCTATCCATAATTTTCTAATTTTTTCCATTCTTCACCATAAGATAGCTTATTAGCTATTAAAAATCAAGTAAAAAAAGCAGTTTTAACTTATTTTTTTATGCCTGCGGGAGCAGTGTGTCGGGCTGTTTCAACCGTAATAGAGAGCGGCAAGAACGGCGGACAGGCAAAAAAAAAGAGCGCTCATGACGAGCAGCTCTTTTTTTTTGCCCTCCTGTTGCGGGGGATCAGAAAAGATAGGGGATAAAGCGGAAACGCACGCGGGATTTGTAGATCTGGTAACGGGGGTCTTGCCCGAGCAGTTTTTCCTCCGCCAGGGCGCGGTAGATCTGTCCGGCTGTGATCAGCACCGACTTGAAGATATTTCCCCAGTCCGGGTTGCCCAGCAGAAACGCCGCGAGGAAGGCGAGTTCGGCAGCGTAGAGGGGGTGGCGGATGAGCCGGTAGGCGCCCCCGGTTTTAACCGAGCGGTTGGCGGGCACGACGCCGAAGCTCCTGCCGAGGCTGGCCAGGGCATAGACGACGGCAGCGAGAGCCGCCGACTGCAGCGCAAGCGAGATATGCTGGAGATGGGGTGAAGGATCGGCCGCCGGCCGCAGGGAGAAAGAGAGCACGACCGTGGCGAGGGCGACCAGCCAGTCAAGTCCGTTGCGGGAGAGGGCCGCGCTGGAGCGGCGGGTGAAAAAAAGGTAGGCGATCAGGCTGTTATAGCAAAAGAGCCCCACTCCCGTCAGGTTGCGCGCTTCGAACCAGTGGGCAAGGTTGGCGACGACCATCGCCAGCCAGAGCAGAGCGAGAAAGAGATTGGCCGGACCGTGCAGGAACTGCCGCCACGCACCGGCACCGCCGGCCGGAACGGCATCCACGGTCAGCTCGAGCCGGTCGCCGGCATGGAAAGGCACAGCTGCAGTGGCGGCACCATCCCATTCCAGCACTTCACCAGCGCCGCGCACCCGCGGGATCATGCGGCCGGGATGCAGCCTCTCCTCGACGCGCAGCACTCTTCCGGCCCTGTCGAGAAAAGCCACGCCCAGGGGACGGTCCATGGAGAAGGTGTGGATACCGCTGCAGCGGCGGATGAGCAGAGCTTTGGGCTCCGCCTCCCCGGCCAGGGCCAGGAAGCCGAGCAGACGCTGGCGCACGCTCTTCGCCTCGAAGAGGCGGCACGGCCAGATCTCACCGGACGGATGGATCAGGATGGGCATGGCTCACCGGAATTCATACCTCAGGCTCTCTCTTTCGCACGCTGATCAGTCTCTCTGATCACCACCGCCACCGGTCGCACCGCCGGGTCTCATGGAGTGGACATACCCGCAAAGGTTTTCAGGATACTGATGATGCCCGGTCCGAGGATGACGATGAAGAGGGCCGGAAAGATAAAAAGAACGAGCGGAAAGAGCATTTTAATACCAGCCTTGGCGGCCTGTTCTTCGGCAGACTGGCGCAGCCGGGTGCGCAGCGAATCGGCCTGGGCCCTCAGGGTATCGGCCAGGCTGGTGCCAAGTTTATCGGCCAGGACGAGAGCGCCAACCAGGATGCGCAGGTTCTCGACGTGATTGCGCACGCTCAGGTTGCGCAGGGCCTTCTCCCGCGGGAGGCCGGTGCGCATCTCCTGGGTGACCAGCAGCAGCTCCCGGCTCAGGACCGGAGCGCGCATACCAAGCTCCTGGGCGACGCGCAGCAGAGCGGCATTCAGGCCGAGTCCGGCCTCCATGCAGATCACCAGCAGGTCGAGGGCGTCGGCGAGGCTCTCGCCGATCTGCTGCCGCCGCGAAGAGATGCGATGGCGCAGGAGATAGTCGGGAAGGCGGAAGCCGATCAGCAGGGTCAGCACCAGCAGCGCCGGAGCGAGCATCGGCTGATGGATATGCCGGTGGGCGAAGAGAAAATAGCAGACCGTAAAAAGGGCGAGGCTGCAGATGCGCAGGCCCATGAGAATGGCGGGGCCGTATTCGTGGTGGATGCCCGCCTGGATCAGCATCTCCCTGGAGTGAGAGAGGCTCTTTTCCCCGGTGCCGCCGATACGCCCCAGGCTGATGAGCAGCTTTTCGATACCGGCCGGGAGCTCGGATTGTTTGAGGGCGTCATGGATCGCGACCTCCTCATGGGAGGGGGTGATGGAACGGTCCAGTCCGCGCACGCGGCGGGCGGTGGGATCCAATCTGGCGCGGGCCATACGCAGGATGAGCAGGATCAGAAAGAAAACAGTGGCAAAAACCGCCGCCAGGGCGAGATAGAGCCGCATGCCTCCCCCCTATTGATATCTGATAGCGATGAGTTTGCGGATAACCAGGAAACCGATCACCTGGAGAACGAATCCGAGGGTGAGCAGGTTCCGGCCGAAGCGTTCGGAGAGCATCGGTTCGAGATAGTCCGGATTGATCAACTGCAGGGCGAAGAGGGCCACCAGGGGCAGGCTGCCGAGCACCCACAGCGTCATCCTGCCCTGGGCGGTGTAGGTGCGGATCTGGCCCATCAGTTTGAAACGTTCCCGGATGGTATAGCTGATCTTTTCGAGGATTTCGGCCAGATTGCCGCCGGTTTCGCGCTGGAGCAGCACGGCAGTCACGAAGAGTTTGAGATCGAGGCTGTTGACCCGCTGGGTGAGATTGACGAGGGCATCGCGCAGGGGCAACCCCAGATTGTTCTCCTCGAAGGTCTTGCGGAATTCGATGCAGACGGGTTCCGGGGCCTCGATGGCGACCATCTGCAGGGCCTTGGTGAGAGCATGGCCGGCCCTCAGCGAGGCGGTCATCATATCCAGAGTATCGGGAAAGGCGCGGATGAAAGCGCGCAGGCGGCGCGTGCGCAAGACGAGAATATAGAACAGCGGCAGGGCGGCGGCACCCAGGGTGACCATAGCGCGCAGCAGCAGCCCCTGAGCTCGGGCCGTGACCAGGAAGCCGAAGGCGCCCAACGCCGCGGTCATGAGGAGGACTGTGCCGACATTCAGCTTGCTGCCTGCCTGTTCGAGCAGGAGACGCAGCCTGGCCGGGAAATCGAGCCGCGAAAGGAGGCGGTCGAAGAGCGAGATCTCACTCAGGCGTTCGTCACGCAGAACAAAGGGCATCCGGACCGGATCGAGCCCGGCCTCCGCGGCATAGGCCGCCAGACGGCGGTCAATTTTTCGTTTGCTTCCTGCCTTGCGCTCGTAAACCACCAGCAGGATGGTGAGCACAAAGAAGAGAAAAAAGAGAAAGAGAGCGGCGATCAGAAGGATCATGTGGCGGGCTCCTCTTCCGGCGGCAGTTCATAGCGGGGCTCGAACATCTCATCCGGCAGCTTGATGCCCGCGGTCTCGATCTGTTCGATGAACCTGGGCCGGATACCGGAAGTGCGAAAGGTGCCGACCACCCGGCCGTCTTCGCGGATGCCCAGCTTCTCGAAAAGAAAAATATCCTGCAGGGAAACAGTCTCCCCCTCCATCCCGACGATCTCGACCACCTTGACCACCTTGCGGGATCCGTCGCTGAGGCGTGATATCTGCACGATGATATTGATGGCCGAGCTGATCTGTTCGCGCATGGCGCGGTCGCCGAGGTTCCCGCTCGCCATCAGCACCATGGTCTCGAGGCGGCGCAGCGCATCCCGCGGTGAATTGGCATGGAGGGTGGTCAGCGAGCCGTCGTGGCCTGTGTTCATGGCCTGGAGCATATCCAGCGCCTCAGGGCCGCGCACCTCCCCGACGATGATCCGGTCCGGCCGCATGCGCAGGGCATTGCGGACCAGGTCGCGCTGCACGACAGCACCGCGGCCTTCGATATTAGCGGAGCGGGTCTCGAGGCGGACGGTATGCCTTTGCTGGAGCTGCAGCTCCGCGGCATCCTCGACGGTGATGATGCGCTCGCCGCTGGGGATATAGCCCGAGAGGATATTGAGCAGTGTGGTCTTGCCCGAGCCGGTGCCGCCGCTGACGAGGATATTGAGGCGGGCGCGCACCGCCGCAGCAAGCAGCTCCGCGATCGAAGGTGTGAGGCTGCGCAGGCGGAGCAGATCGTCCATGTTCAGCCGGTGCAAGCCGAACTTGCGGATGGAGAGGATCGGACCGTCGATGGCCAGGGGCGGGATGATCGCGTTGACGCGCGAGCCGTCCGGCAGACGGGCATCCACCATGGGGCTCGATTCATCGACTCGCCGGCCCACCTTCGAGACGATGCGTTCGATGATGTTGAGCAGATGCACGTCATCCTTGAAGCGGGTGTTGGTGACCTCCAGCTTGCCGAAACGTTCGACGTAGACCTGGCTGCTGGTATTGACCAGGATATCGGAGATAGTCGGGTCGTGCAGGAGGGGCTCGAGCGGGCCCAGCCCGAAAGTCTCGTTGAGGATCTCTTCGGTCAATCCCTCGCGGTTGAGCTCGAAAGAGACCTCCTCATCGGCGATGAGCAGGCTCTCGATCACCTCGCGCACCTGGACGCGCAGGGTCTCCTGGGGGATGGTATCCAGCTTGGCGAGATCGAGCTTCTCGATCAGGCGGCGGTGGATGCGTTCCTTGAATTCGTGATAGGCATGCTGGCTCTGCAGGTCGCCATGGCCCGCGCTGACGTCGCGCACCGGGGCGGCCGCGGCGGTGGTCGCCGGCCTGGCGACATTGCCCCCCTCCTCCCCGGCTTTCAAGCGCTGCAGCAGACTCATGGTTTACTCCTTTCGTCCCGTCAAACGCTTGAGCAGCCCCCGGCTGTTTTTAACCGCCGGCGCGGACTTTTCTGACTCCTCATCCTGGATGCAGCCGAGGAGTTCCGCCATCTGCAGGCTGAAAGGATGGCGGGGACGGCTGAGCACGATGGGCTCACCCACATTGATGCTTTCAAGCAGGGCGCCGTTCTCCTGCATCAGCAGACGGCTGCAGATGGGACGACTGATCGATCCCTCGATGCTGTGCAATTCATCGCTCATGCGCTGCGGGTAGCGGTTGAGAACCACCATGATCTTCTCTTCATCGTACCCCATGCGCCGGAAAAGGGCGAGGGTGCGTTTGAGATTATAGACAGTCGAGAGATCAAGTTGGGCGATGGTCAGAATCAGATCCGCCTCATCCAGCATGCGGATGGTCACTTCGTCGAAATGGTTGTCGCAGTCGATGACAATCAGATCATACTCCGGGCGCAGTATCTCGAGAAGCTGCCCCATGCCGGCGGCGGTGATTTTTTCCGCCTCTTCCATGCTCTCCGGGCCGGCGATGAAGTTCAGCCCGCTGCCATGACCTGGGAGAATGGAATGGAGGCGTGAGGCATCGATTGTGGTGATATTTTCGAGCAGATCGAGGAGGGAGAGCCGCGGTTTGAGATCGAGAAAAAGGGCGGCGTTGCCGAGCTGCAGCTTGCTGTCGACCAGCAGTACCTTGCGTCCTGCCGTTTGGGCCGCGGCGACGGCGAGGTTGACCGCGAGGGTGGTCGTGCCGATACCCCCCTTGACGCCGAAGCAGCAGATGGTCCTGGCCCGGGCATGCCGGCCCCGGCCGCTCTCGCGCTCTTTACGCGCCAGCTGCAGGGCGCGGCGGATCTCTTCGGCGCCGGCCTGGGGCAGGAAAAATTCTCGGGCACCGTGGCGCATGGCGCGGACAATCAGTTCGGGCTGGGCCTCACCGGCTGTGCAAAAGAAAAGAGTGCGGGGAAAAAGTCCACACCATCTGGCGAGATACTCCAGCCCTTTCTCCCCGCTGCCGAGGTCGAGCAAAGCCATATCCGGATGGAGTTGACCAAGCAGGGTTTCTCCCTGGGGCCACTCTCCGCACTGGCCCAGCAGGCGGACACCCGGCTGCTCCTGCAGGGCGTGAAAAACCGCTTCGGGATCGTTCTCGCTAATGTAGATCCAGGAGATTTCTTTTTCCATAGCGCTCGTTTCTGCGAATCATTCGACCAGGTGCACGCCGTAGAGGTAGGTATTGCCGCCGCCCCAGATGCCGTGCGTCAGCATCTCGATGAAGCGTCCGTAAAGAGCCTTGCCCTGCATTCCCTCGATAAAAAAGACCCCCAGGCCGGTGACGGTGATAGTGTTGCGGCCGGGATCCGGAGGGTAACGCTCATCATAAAAGGGAACGACACAGATGCGGGGACTGGTGTAGCCGGGGTATCTGGAACCCTGAACCGTATTGGTATTGTTATCCCAGTAGGCGCCGGAATCCCAGCGCAGGAGGTTATCCACTCCATGCTTGGTGGGGCCCACCATGTTGCCGGGTTCCACCTGGATAATGTCGCCGATTTCGACGATCCCGTCGCATCCCGTTTCAATATTATTGCTGTAGGCGTTGCCGCCCACCTCCGGGGTGCCGCGGTTGAGAGGCGGAAAATCGACCGGATAGAAAAATCCCGGATTGGTGCCGGGGGCATCGAGGGAGCCGGCCTTGAGCAGGGCATACTCGCCGACGCCGTAATTCTGATCAGGGACGGCGAAGGGGCGGAGGTGGTTGGTGCCGATGATGGAGCCCAGTTCCGCGGTGGCCGCCGCAGAGATCGTCACCCGGCCGATGCCGAGGGCGGAGGCAAAAAAGAGGGGCAGCTGGCGCGAGGAGGTGACCCGGATCCGGCTTGAGTTGGGAAAGCTGATATCACCCGCACCGACCGCCACCGGCTGATTGATGCAGTTATTCCGGCCGGCGAAATCCATCGCCTGCTGGATAGCCAGGTTCTGGCTGGTCATCAAGCCGGCGGCCCCGGCCAGTGCGGAGGCATCCACCCCCGCCTGCAGCTGATTCCGCGCCGTGAAAACATAGCCCACGTCGATGGCCAATGCGGCCAATCCCATCACCGCCACCATCGAGACCGCGGCCAGGACCATCACGGCCCCCCGCGTCCGGCGCAAAAAACGAGTCATTCTGTGATCCTTGATCATGGCTTCAATCCTTCAGCAGGCATTTCGGCGGATCCGCTGGTGATCCTGGGAGAGACCAAAATCATCAGCTCACTCTCCTTCTTGTTGAAGCTTTCGCTGCTGAAGAGACGGCCCAGGAGCGGCACGCTGCCCAGCAGGGGCACCCTGGAGAGGGTGCGGGCCTCCTCATCGGCCAAAAGACCGCCGATGATCAGGTAATGGTTCTCTTTCAGGTCCACAGTGGTCTCGGTCTTGCGCGTAGACAGGGCGGGGATCTTGAATCCGGAAAGGGTAATGCCGTTATCGAAATCAAGGCTGCTCACTTCGGCAGCCACCTTGAGGGCGATCATGCTGGAATCCAGGATATGGGGGGTGAACTTGAGCTTGATCCCGAACTCCTTGAACTGGATGGTCACCGTCTGCATTCCCGCTGACCCGGAAACAATAGGGATCGGGAATTCGCCGCCGGCGAGAAAGCTGGCCTCCTCTCCCTCGCGGGCGCTGAGATTCGGCTTGGCCAGGATGGTGATGAGGTTTTTCTCCTGCAGCGCCTTGATCATCACGGTCAAATTTCGCGCGGGTATCGCAAACAGGAGATCGACCGCCTCGGTCAACCCGAGGGGATCGTTGACCGACGCCGCCTGTCCGGCAAAACTGCCGACATCGATGCGTTCGTCACCGACCTTTTGATCCTTGAGCATGAAATCGAGGCCGAGTTCACGCATGGCGATGCGGTTGACCTCGACGAACCGCACCTGGAGCATCACCTGATGGAGGGCCGCCGGCTTGCGCACCAGAATGCGCCGCTGTTCGTAGCGCCCCTGCTCATCCCAGACGATCAGGCTGGTGGAGCCCTCCGACTTGCCGATCAGCACCAGCTGCGAGGCCGAGATGACATTGGCATCGGCCACCTCCGGATCGGCGATGGAGACCTTGGCGATACCCAGACTGTACTCCATCACCCGCGAATGACCCGGCTCCAGAGTGAGCAGATCGGATTCCGCCGCAGCCCCGGAAAAAAGCACAAGAACAAGCACGATCGCTCCCAACAGCCGGAGCACCTTTGAAGCCGCGACGCCTTGCTTCCATACCATCTTGCTGCACTCCTTTCCGGACCAGCGGGATCTCACTTCTGGGGTTTCTTCTCTGTCGCTTTGCCTTCTTCCAGCACGACCTCGGAGCGTGTGCTGGAGCGGTAGACCTCGATGACCTGTTTGGGCGGTTCCTTGGCCGGCTCTTCGCGCGGGGCGGGCGCGGGCGCGGCTGCTGCCCGGCTTGGCCGCGCCGGCCCGGATGGCCGCTCATTTTTGTTGATAAGCTCTTTCAGGCTCACACCCGCTGTCACGGTCGTCTGCTGATCGGCGGTGTTGCGCAGGACCAGCTGCAGCTTGCCCTCGGAACTGGCCAGGGCCAGCTTTTCGGCCTGGGCCGGATTGACCAGCAGGGTCACCGATTTCACCGTGATCGGATCATCATCCTTGGGGGTGACGGTCTGGTCGACGGCGAGGACCTCGATATTCTCGAGAATGGTGGTTGTTGACGATTCCTCCTTGTCGAGTGTGGCCGAAACCGTGGCCAGGACATCGACGCGTGCGTGCGGGAGGATAAAACCGCTGACGCCGCTGACGACGTTGACCGCAACGGTCATGGCGCGCATGCCGGGCGGGATCACCGCCGATACACCGCTGCCGGAGCCCTCAGCGGCGAGGCGCGATGCGAGCAGGGCCTCCCCGGCGTAAATGTCGGATTTGACGATACGGCCGGCGAGTTCGGAGATCTGTTTAAAACTGCCCTCAGGGGCGAGAGCAGCCGGGAAGAGCCTGGCCTCGAGGAGGCTCTCTTCCAGCTTGGACCCGGCGGGCAGATCGATTTTGGCGATGACGACCGGCAGCATCGCAGCATGGTTCTGCTCGAGCGCTCGCTTCTGGGTTTGCAGGTAAGAGTAGGCACCCAGGGTCGCCAGCAGCGCGGTCACCAGTGCCAGGGGGATGATGAACTTGAGCTTGAGCAGAAACATCGCGCGATCTCCGGTTTAGCCTTCCCAGTGCATGGTGGTGCTGCGGCTGAGCGGGATGGGTCCGATCAGGCCGGGAATGATAGCGTTGGTCAAGGGGGTATAGGTGCCGCTGACGGTAACAGTCACCTCGTTTGAGCCGCCGGGTCCGCTTACCGAAACCGAGAGGCCGGCAAGCGTGACGCCGCCGAGCAGATTGAGCGCGGCGGCGCGGCTGCGGCCCACATCGGGCGCCGTGACCGCGGCCACGCGCGCCCCTTCGCGGGCCGCTCCGGTCATGGTGTTCAGGGTCTCCCAGATGCGGCCGAATTCGATAATGCCGAAGAGCAGCAGGAGAAAGATCGGGATCACCAGGGCAAATTCGACCAAAGATTGTCCGTCCTGCCGGCGAAAAAAGGATTTCATGAAAAGATTCCCTTCGCTACGGTCCAGAGGGTTCCGATGGAGATCGCAATGCCGTAGGGAATGCTGATCTTGCGCAGGGGTAAGGGCTGTCCGGCGCTCTCCCGGGCCGATTTCATCCAGTGCCAGCCGATGGCGCCCAGAGCGATAATCCCGCCGGCGGCCACGGAAGCGAAAAGGGCGGCCATCGCCGCAGGCAAAGCGAGCAGAGCCCCGACGGCGGCCATGAGCTTGACATCTCCGGCCCCCATGCCCCCCAGCCGGTAGACAAGACCGAAGATCAGCAGGGCGAGCGCAGCCCCGCCCAAAGAGGCAAGGAGACCCTGCGCGCCGTGGCTGATTGTATTGAGGACCAGACCTGCAGCCAGAGCGGGCAAAACAAGCCCGTTCGGGATCCGCCGGCTGCGCAAATCCCAACCCGCTGCCAGCACGACCACCAGGATGACCACGGCCATCTGCGCTTTCACCACGGCGACACCTCGTCGGTTACGCAATCAAGAGAAGGGGACCGGTTTGAGCTCCATCCGGCGCCGCCCTGCGGGAGCAGAGCGGCCGGATTATGCATCATGGCAGGAGGAGCACCCCGTCGGCCGGGATCAAAAAAACATCACCGCCCTTTGCAGATCGCCGATGCCGGTCCCCCAAATAAACCAAGTTTTGGAAGTAATTTTAAAGATGGCCGATGACCTGTTGAAAGATGCCGGAGATGCTGACACCCAGAGCGCCCAGCACAGCGACAGCGGCGATGGCGACCAGAAAAAGAATCAGGGCGTATTCGGCCAGAGTCTGTCCCTCTTCTCTGATGAAAAGAGCGCGGAAAAAGTTGATAATGGTCTGCATTTCATTCTCCCAGGTTAATATCCAGGTTGGTTAGGGTAACGCTGTGGTGCTGCTCGAATTGCTGCCGGATACCCCCTTTCATTTCAAGATGTGATGGTCCAATGCCCGGCCGGGCCCAGGGAACACCCGGATGCTATTTTAAAACGCAGCGACGATCTGATTGAAAAAGATGACAAGCTGTCCGCCGAACAGGCCCACCGCCGCGACGGCGGCCACCATGACAAGCAGCAGGATCAGGGCGTATTCGGCGATCGTCTGCCCCTCTTCATTGTCCCAAAAAACCGTACAAAAATGGTTGGATGAGCGCATAGTCTTCCTGTGCAAGAGAACAGATTGCATGTTGCAGACGGAGTAACCCCGGGACAAAAAAATGAGACGCTCACAAGAGGGCCATGGGCTATCGCCATCCTGAGGGAACGTCTCTCCCCCTGTGAAAATAAATAAAAGAGAGGAACCGGCTAAATTTGCATGTGCGAATGAAGCCGCTTTGTTACGGCTGATTCATCGGCGAGAACTCTCCGGGGAGGAGAGTGGTCTCTCCAGAGCCATCCGGGCCCTTGGGCCGCTGATGCCTGCACGTTCCCCCTGTGCCGGTTCCCCTCTTTAAAACCCGAAATAAAAGACGGGCCAACTCATCGATCCCGATGAGCATCTGTTACGATAAATGATTGGACAGCGTATGCCGGTTTGAATGGAAGAGCGGAAAACCCCTGGAGTGCCGAAATACCGTCTCAAGGCTGCCTGACCCGAGCAAGAACAGATCTTGATTTCTCGAAACGGTTCGAGTGCCTCCGCTCCGGGAGGAGCGGACCCCACCTGCGCCAGATCTCCGGCGCCAACAGCCACTATTCATAGTATAACCAACCGGCATATCAATGTCAACAACTTTTTTACTTTTTTTTCGAAATTGCGCAAATATTATACACCCCTTCGCTCTGATTTACCGGAAACGGGATATCTCTGTCCCGTAATCAGCCGCAGCCGGCAGACGGATGCCTTCCGCCCCTTCACCATGGCTAAAGCATGGGCCCAAAAAAATCCCTTGCTTCCTTGCATTAAAAGTGTAAATTACTTTTTTCATTCATCAACTGTGAGGGTGTATGATAAAAATCAAGGCTCTGCGCGGACTGAGACCGCGCGACGATATCGCAGCGCAAGTCGCTGCCCCACCGTACGATGTCATCTCTTCCGATGAAGCGCGCGAGATGGCAAAAAACAACCCCGTTAGCTTCCTCCATGTCAACAAACCGGAAATTGATCTTCCCTCCTCCACCGACCTCTATTCGGAGCAGGTCTACGCCAAGGGAGCGGAGAACCTGCGCCGTTTTATCGCTGAAGGCATTCTCCTTCAGGATCCACAGCCGGCCATCTACATTTACCAGCAGCAGTGGCAGGGCCGCACCCAGACGGGCTATTTTTGCCTGGCCTCGGTGGAGGATTATGATGCGGATCGCATCCGTAAACACGAGCTGACCCGGGCGAGCAAGGAAAAGGATCGCACGACCCTGACCGATCGCCAGAACGCCCAGATCGGCCCGGTCTTTCTGATGTACCAGGCTGAACCGGTGCTGGACGGTTACCTCGCCGAGGCGGCCACCACCTCCCCCCTGGTCGACTTTACCAGCCCGGACAGTGTCCGCCATACCCTCTGGCGTATCGACGATCCCGCCCGAATCGCTCAGATCGAAAAGGGCTTCGCCCGGCTGGAAAAGCTCTATGTGGCCGATGGTCATCACCGCTCCGCAGCGGCCAGCAACATTTGCAGGGAGCGGCGCGCCGCCAATCCGGACCATACCGGCGAAGAGCCCTACAACTATTTCCTCGCCGTGATCTTTCCGCACCATCATCTCAGAATTCTGCCCTACAACCGTGTCGTCACCGATCTCAACACGCTTGCACCCGCCGAATTCATGCGCGCCGTGGAGGAAAAGTTCGATGTCCAACCGGCCGGTGCAGCCGTCCCCGAGGTGCCTGAGCATGCCATGGGAATGTACCTCGAAGGAAAGTGGCATCTGATCACGCCCAGGCCGGGAACATGGGACAGCCGCGACGCCATCGAAGACCTCGATGTGAACATTCTGATGAAAAACCTGCTCGTTCCGCTGCTCGCCATCGGCGATCCGCGCACGGACCAGCGCATCGACTTTGTCGGCGGCATCCGCGGCCCCGAAGAGCTGGTCAGACTGGTCGATTCAGGCAAGTTCAAGGTCGCTTTCGCCATGCATCCCACCTCCATCGAGCAGCTGATGGCCGTGGCTGATGCGGGTTTGATCATGCCGCCCAAATCCACCTGGTTCGAGCCCAAGCTGCGCAGTGGACTGGTCATTCATCTGTTGGATTAATTATGACAAGAGGAGTTAAAAATGAAGATCGTACTGTGCGACAAGTTCGACGCCACCCTGCCCGGTCGGCTGGCCCCCTACGGCGAGGTGAGCGATGACAAGAACCTGGTCCCCGAGGCCGATGTCGTCCTGATCCGCAGCAAGACCAAATGCACCCAGGAGTTCATCGACGGCGCCCCCAATCTCAAGCTCATCATCCGCGGCGGCGTTGGCATGGACAATGTCGACAAGGCCTATGCCAAAAGCAAGGCGATCAAAGCCTACAACACGCCCAACGCCTCCAGCATTGCGGTCGCTGAGCTTGCCTTCGCTCTCATGCTGGCCATGCCCAACAAGCTGGTCACCGCGCACAATACCACCGCCGCCGGCCAGTTCCTTAAAAGCGAGCTGAAGCGGAGCGAACTCTACAACAAGACCCTGGGGATCCTCGGCTGCGGCCGCATCGGACTGGAGCTGGCCAAACGCGCCCGCGCCTTCGGCATGACGGTCTACGCCTACGACATGATCCAGATCCACAGCGAGTATATCCACGGACAGAAATCTCTCGAGGAGCTGCTTCCCCTTTGCGACTATTTCTCTCTGCATCTGCCGCTGACCCCGGAAACCACCGGCATGATCAACAGGGAACGCATTGCCCGGATGAAACGGGGCGCCTATCTGGTCAACACCGGCCGCGGCAAGACCGTGGTGGAAGAGGATATCGTCGAAGCCCTGCAGAGCGGACAGCTCGCCGGGTACGCTACCGACGTCTTTTATGCCGAACCGCCGGAGGGTTCCCCCCTGCTCAGCGCTCCCAACGTCCTCCTGACGCCCCACCTGGGCGCCTCCACCTCGGAGAACCTGCTCCGCATCGCCGACGAGGTGGTGATCCTGATCGATAAATTTGCCAAAGGTCAACTGGACTGAAACAGTCTTCTTAAAGAGGAGTCAAACATGGGACGTATCTATAATTTCAATCCGGGGCCCAGCACCCTGCCCCTCGCTGCCCTGGAGAAAGCCCAGGCGGAGTTCACCGACTATAAGGGCTCGGGCATGTCGGTCCTCGAGATCTCGCACCGCTCCAAGGATTTTGAGGCGATCCTCGCGGATACCCAGAATCTGCTCAAGGAGATGCTCGGCATCCCCGACAACTATAGCATCCTCTTCCTCGGTGGCGGCGCCAGCCTTCAGTTTGCGATGCTGGCGATGAATTTCATCCCGGCCGGCGGCTCCGCCGACTATGTCGTCACCGGCGAATGGGCCAAAAGGGCAATCAAGGAGGCGAACATCGTCGCCAAAGGGCGCGCAGCGGCCTCTTCGGAGGACAAGAACTTTTCCTACCTGCCGAAGCCGGAGCAGTGGGATCTCGATCCCCAGGCCGCCTTTGTGCATGTCACTTCGAACAACACCATTTTCGGCACCCAGTACCGCACCTTTCCGGCGCTCAAGGACAAATTCCTCATCTGCGACATGTCCTCCGACATTCTCTCGCATCGCATCGATGTCTCGCAGTTCGCGATGATCTATGCGGGCGCCCAGAAAAACCTCGGCCCGGCCGGCGTCACCCTGGTGATCCTGCGCAACGATCTCGCCGCCACAGCGCGCGAGGGGCTGCCGACCATGCTCTCCTACGCCACCCACATCAAGAACAATTCGCTCTACAACACGCCGCCCTGCTTTCCGATCTACATCATGCAGCTCACCCTGCAGTGGGTGAAGGAAAACGGCGGCCTGGCTGCGATCGAAAAGATCAACCACGACAAAGCCGATCTGCTCTACTCGACGATCGACCAGAGCGGCGGCTTTTACCGCGGTACGGTGGAGCCCGATTCGCGCTCCTGGATGAACGTCACCATCCGCATGGCCAGTGAGGAGCTCGAGGCGGCCTTTATCGCCGAGGCCAAGACGCAAGGCCTGAGCGGGCTCAAGGGGCACCGCTCTGTGGGCGGCATCCGGGTCTCGATGTACAACGCCATGCCGCTGGCCGGCATCGAAAAGCTGACCGCCTTCATGAAGGCCTTCAAGGCCAGCCATTAGACCGGACCTGATTAAAAAAAAAGGCGCTGGAGTGTCCAGCGCCTTTTTTTTATGGTTTGAGATCCGGTCAGGGCAGCAAGCTGAGGCTCGATTTGACGATTGTGACCTGCGGAATGGTCATGTTGGCGGGACCGGTGATGGCGATGGTCGTGTTCTGGTCCGTGCTGCTTTCGACGAAAACGAGCACCCCCCGGGAGTGGTCAAAATAGATGAGTCCCTCTACGTTCCCCTCGCCCTCGAGGACGATTTCGGCCCCCATCTGGCTGCCACGTCCGCCGATCACCATGGTGCCCTTGAAGGCGATCTTGTGGCAGTTCAGGCCGGCGCGCTCCTCCATGCCAAGAAAGGTGTAGGTGGTGTTGGGAGTGACAGTGATGGTAATGCCCCCCTGCAGGAGCGTATCCGTCTCACTCTCGCTCCAGCTTGCACCGATTTCGACCGGTTCCTGCGGAAGTTTGACCAGGAGGCGTTTGAAAAGCACGCCGGGCTCGACCCCGAGCTGCTGCATCAGCATATCCATCTGCTCCACGCTGTCGATCATGGTAGTGGAGAGCACCTTGCCCGCCGCCGTCTGGACGATCTCGGCGCGCTTGTTAAGGAGTCCGGTTATAACCATAGTGCTGTCCATCTGGAAATTCTTGATTTTGACCTTCAGATCCGCAAACGAGATCCAGCAGGTATAGTCGCCATTTTCAGATCTGGATTGGGGCTGGATGGTGAATTGGGCCTCCTGTCCCATCTCGGTGACGATCTCGCGACCGCCCATCTCCTGGGTGATCTGGGTGTTCGAGGTGACCGCATAGTTGTAGGCTTTACCCATCTCATAGGTATAGCGCAGGGTGGTCCCATTTTGACCAAAGGCGAGAACAGCGCTGCAGAGCAGAACGGCCAATACGATCTTTTTCATTCAATCCTCCTGATTATTGTTTTGCCGGCTTGACCGGCGGGATAAAGAGCGGTTTTTCCTTCTGATCAGCGATCAGCCAGGCGACGCGGCTGCACAGTTCCGTGACCCGGGCCATCTTGCCGGCGTCACATTTGTCCGCTTCGTCGCTCACCTTGTGGTAATCAGCGTGCATCCCGGAATGAAAAAAGAGCACCGGAATCTGCTTGCGTGCGAAGGGGGCGTGGTCGCTGCTGCCGCGCATAGCCCCCTCTTTGCCCATTTCGAGCATGAATCGGCATTTCCCGTTCGCCCTGTGCAGGGCTTTTTCGAGCTCCCGGCTGGAGCCGTGGCCGGTAATGGTCAGGGAATCGGGGTGGTTGCGTCCGATCATATCCATATTGAGCATGGCGGCCGTGACGTCGAGCGGGATGAGCGGCTCCTTTACATAGTGGGTCGATCCGAAGAGCCCCTTCTCTTCGCCGGCGAAAGCGATAAAGAGAACGGAGCGCCTGGGCCGCTTGCCGGCCGAGGCGAACGCCCTGGCGGCGGCCAGGACCCCCACCGTGCCAGAGGCGTTGTCATCAGCGCCGTTGTAGATGCTGTCCTGACCGGCGGCGCTCTTTTCAGTGCAGCCGAGATGGTCATAGTGGGCGCCGATGATGACTACCTCCTGCTTGAGGCGGGGGTCCCTCCCCTCGAGCAGCCCGGCCACATTGCGGGTCTGCTGGACGGTGTGATGGGTGGAGGTACGGATCTCCGTCCGGCAGCCGGCCAGCACGCGGGAACGCGGGGCCATGGCGCTGTCGATCGCCGCCTGCTCACCCCTGAGGGCGGCCACGCTGCCGAAGAGCTGGACCATCGCCTCCTCGCCGACCTGGATGGCGGGGATCTTTTCATCCTCCATTCCGCCCAGGGTAACCGGGACCGCCTCCGGCGGAAACCCCTTGTAGAGACTCGGCCAGGGAAAGCCGCGCGGGGTGAGGATGCGGTTGTGGAGGGGATCGGTGACCAGCAGGATGCCGGCGGCACCGTGCGCGATGGCATTTTTAATCTTTTCATCAATCCGGGAGGGGCGGACATCCTTGTGCATGAAGAAGGGGCTGGCGGGATCGTTCTGGCGCGGCCCCCGCTTGAGCACGAGGACGATCTTATCCTTGACCTCAATGCCGGCATAGTCGTCATATCCCGACTCCGGATCGGTGATCCCGTAGCCGGCGAAGACGATCTCGCCGCTGCAGCTTTTATTCGCGGTCATCTCATAGGGCATGAACTCCTTCTTGATGCGGTATTCACGCTCCTGCCCGTCAATGCCGGTGATGCGGCAGGTATTGGTATCCCCGAGAAAGATTCTGTGCAGGCCGAACTCCTGGAAGTAGCTGCCATTCACCGGAGCGAGACCGCTGGCCTGGAAGGAGCGGGCGATGAAAGCCGCCGCGGTATCGAGACCGGGGCCGGGCGTGTTGCGTCCAAGCAGAGCATCGGCGGCGAGAAAATCGAGCTGCGCGCGAATCTCCTCCGCCCGGATGGCAGCGGCAGCTTTTGCGGGCAGATCGCCCGCCGCAGTTGAAGAGAGAAATCCCAGTGACAAGAAGAGCAGAAAAACCAGCCGGCAGCGTTTCTCCATTTCGTCCATTCCGTCCTTGACGTTCCGTTAATTTCGATTCACCCGTTCCCTGCAGTAATTAATATACTAACCCTGCGCAGCAAATGCAAACCTCATGCCCGGGTTCATCCTGCGGCGATCGCGTCCGGAGAAGGCCTGCGAAATTCTTGTCATTCTCCTCGCAATTTGCTATATTGAGTCAGCAAAAATCCGAATATGCATACGCAGGCCCGGACGGGATGTTACAGCCGCCGGGCGCGCTCTCTTATAACCCTGACCGGAAGACGATGGCTCCAACCAACACGCCGCCCACCGAGAAACCGCTGCGCTTTATTTTCCACTATCTGGAACGGCACAAGGGTACTCTGGCACTGGGCCTTATGCTCACCCTGCTGATGACCGGCTTCCAGCTCGCCTCACCCATGGTGCTGCGCTACGCCATTGAATATGCGGAATGGCGCCTGGGCAGCGCCGGCGCGGTGCTGCCGGGCTGGATCCGCACTCTGGCCGACGGTCATACACCTTTCCGCAATCTCGGCTTCTTCGCCCTCGCCATGGTGGTGATGAGCCTCCTGCAGGGCTTTTTCCGCTATCATCTGCGCATGCAGCTGATCGGCATGTCGCGCCGGGTGGAATACGCTCTGCGCAATGACTATCTCGCCCATCTGCAAAGTCTCTCGGCCGGCTTTTTCCAGCGCCACAAGACCGGCGATCTCATGGCCCGGGCGACCAACGACATGGAGGCGGTGCGCTCCATGGTAGGGCCCGGCATCATGTATTTCGCCACGACCTTCATCACCGCCATCATCTCGATCGCGCTGATGGCCGGGATCTCGTGGAGGACGACCCTCTGGGCGCTGCTCCTCATGCCGCTGGTCGCTATCATCGTCAACCGCCAGGTGGGGCAGATTGAAAAGCTTTTCGACCGGATCCAGGAACAGTTTTCCACGCTCACGGCCAAGGTGCAGGAGAACATCTCCGGCATCCGGGTGGTCAAATCCTACGTCCAGGAAGAGCATGAGATCGGGGATTTCCGCTCCATCAGCCGGGAGTATATCCGCCGCAACCTCAAACTGGTCCTGGTGCGCGCCGGCATGTGGTCGACCATCGATTTTTTGCTCGGCCTGACCACGCTCGCGGCCCTCTTCGCCGGCGGGCGGGAGGTCATGCTCGGCCGTCTGAGTATCGGCGGTCTGGTGGCCTTTCTCTCCTATCTTGCCATGCTCGCCTGGCCGATGATCGCCATGGGCTGGACGCTCAATATGTGGAAGGAGGGGCTCGCCTCCACCGAGCGCATCCTCGCCATCTTCCGGGAAAAACCCGACGTCTTTGACAGTCCGGAGACCGACCACAGCATAACCGGAATAACCGGTGAAATCGAATTCCGCAATCTCTCCTTCGCCTATTCGGAGGCGGGACCGCAGGTGCTGCAGGAGATTTCGCTGCACATCCCCGCCGGCACGACTGTCGCCGTAGTCGGCGCCACCGGCTCGGGCAAATCCACCCTGGTCAATCTCATCCCCAGACTCTACCAGGCCGGCAAGGGAAGCCTGCTCCTGGATGGCCATCCCATCGAGACCATCCCGCTCGACCTGCTCCGCCGCAGCATCGGCATGGTGCCGCAGGAGACCTTTCTCTTCTCGGAGACCCTGCAGGAGAACATCGCCTTTGGCAGGGAGGAGATCGATATGGCGGAAATCGAGGAGGCGGCCGAGAGTTCGCAGATTCGCAGCGACTTCGACCAGTTCCCCGAGGGTTTCGCCACCATGGTCGGCGAACGCGGCATTACCCTCTCCGGCGGACAGAAACAGCGGACGGCCATCTCGCGCGCTGTCATACGCCGTCCTAAAATTCTTATCCTTGACGACGCCCTCTCCGCGGTCGATACCTACACCGAAGAGGAGATCCTGAAGCGGCTGCGGCGAATCATGGCCGAACGAACCACCATCCTGGTCTCGCACCGGGTTTCGACCATCCGCGAGGCTGACCTGATCGTGGTCCTGCGTGAAGGCCGGATCATCGAGCAGGGCCAGCACGATGAGCTTTTGGCGCGCAAGGGCGCCTACTGGCAGTTATACCAGCGGCAGATGCTGGAAGAGTCGCTGTCCACGATCGACTGAGGTACTCTGTGACACTGCATGAAGAAGAGGTGATCGGCAAGGCGTATGACAGCCACCTGATGCGGCGGCTGCTCGGCTATCTCTACCCCTACCGCTGGATGGTGCTGCTTGCTGTCATCATTCTGCTGCTGGGCTCGGTAGCTGAACTGCTGCTCCCCTATCTGACCAAGGTGGCCATCGACCGCTATATCGCCCGCAAGGAGCTGGCCGGCCTGGCCCGGCTCGCCCTCCTCTATTTTACCGTGCTGATGGTGCAGATGAGCTTCATCTTCCTGCAGACCTTCCTGACCCAGAAGATCGGCCAGAAGGTGATGTACGACTTGCGCAACCAGATCTTCGCCCATCTGCAGCGCCTCCCCCTCTCCTTCTTTGACAGGAATCCGGTCGGACGGCTGGTAACCCGCGCCACCAACGACGTCGAGACCCTCAACAGCATGCTCTCCAGCGGGGTCGTCACCATCTTCGGGGATGTCTTTGTCCTCGTCGGCATCATCGTCATGATGCTGATCTTCAACTGGCAGCTGGCGCTGCTCTCCTTCACAGTGCTGCCGCTGATCTTCACCGCCAGTTTCTGGTTCCGCGTCCATGTGCGCGAATCCTTCCGCAAGGTGCGGCTGCGCATCGCGCGGATCAACAGCTACCTGCAGGAAAACATCATGGGCATGTCGACGGTGCAGCTCTTCAGCCGCGAAAAGAAGAACTATCGCCGTTTTGACGAGCTCAACAACGACTATCTGCAGGCCTATCTCGAGACCATCTACTACTATTCGGTCTTTCACCCCCTGGTCGAATTGATCAGCGCCATTGCCCTCGCGATCATCCTCTGGTACGGCGGCATCAGGGTGATCAGCGGGGCCTTGACCATCGGCGTGGTGGTCGCCTTTGTCCAGTACGCGGAGCGATTTTTTCAGCCCATCCGCGACCTCTCAGAGAAATACAATCTGATGCAGGCCGCCATGGCATCGAGCGAGCGCATTTTCAAGCTGCTGGATGAGCCGGAACAGCATCTTCTGCCGGACAACCCGGCCGATATGCCTCCCCCCTGCGGCGAGATCGAATTCCGGGATGTCTCCTTCGGCTATAACGAGAACGACCACGTCCTCCGCAACGTGAGTTTCAGGATCAACTGCGGCGAAAAAGTAGCCATCGTGGGCGCCACCGGCGCGGGCAAGACCACACTCATCAATCTCATCTCGCGGCTCTACGAGCCCACAACCGGACAGATCCTGCTCAACCGCATCGACACGGCCCGCTATCCCCTCGACAACCTGCGCAGGCGCGTGCGCATGGTGCTCCAGGATGTCTTTATCTTTTCAGGGACGGTCGAGTATAACATCCGCCTCGGCGACCAGTCGATCCCGATGGAACGGGTCATCCAGGCCGCAAAGGATGTGCGCGCCCACGAGTTCATCGAAAAACTGCCCCAGGGCTATCAGACCGAACTCAGCGAACGCGGCAGCAACCTCTCGGTAGGCCAGAAGCAGCTCCTCTCCTTCGCCCGCGCCCTGGTCTTCAATCCGGAGGTCCTGATCATGGACGAAGCGACATCCTCGGTCGATACGGAAACTGAAATCCTCCTCAGGGAGGCCACGACCCGGCTCATGACCGGCCGCACCTCTGTCATCATCGCCCATCGTCTCTCCACTATCCAGAATGTGGACTGGATCCTGGTGCTGCACAAGGGTGAGGTGCGCGAGATGGGCACCCACAGCGAGCTTCTCGCCAAAAAGGGGATCTACTATCGCCTCTATGAGCTGCAGTATCAGAATTAACGGGGCCAGGCTTCTGGCGGCGGCTCTGCCGCTCCTGCTTTTCGCCTCTTCCCCGCCCTCCTGCGCCGGAGAATACGGACCGCGATGGCAGCCGCGCGTCGGACTTTTACGGCTGCCCGAGCCTCGCCGCGCCGTCGACTGGTCGCGCGAGACCATCTACCTCGTCCTCATCGACCGCTTTCATAACGGCGATACCTCCAACGATGCCGGTGCCAACCCCGCCAGTTTCCTCCCCTTCGACCCGGCCCGCGGCAATCATGAAGCACTGAAATATTACCAGGGCGGCGACCTCCAGGGCGTGATCCAAAAACTCGACTATCTCCACGATCTGGGCGTCTCCACCATCTGGCTTTCGCCGGTTTTTGACAACAGCGACCGCGACTTTGCCGGCTGGTGGCCTTACCACGGCTATCACCCGGTCGATTTCTTCAGTGTGGACGAACATTTCGGCGACATGGCGACCCTCAAACGGCTGGTGGAGCTCGCCCACCGCCGCGGCATGAAAGTCATCCTTGACATAATCTTTAATCATGTCGCCCCTGACCACCCCTGGGTCACAGACCCGGCCCTGTGGGAGACGGCCGGCTATAAACACTGGTTCCATCCTCACAGCGGTGCAGACGCCTCCACCAGTATCCAGGACTGGCAGGATCAGAAACAGCTCGAGGAGCGCGAGCTCAACGGGCTGCCCGACCTTGCCCAGGAGAACCCCCATGTCTATGACTTTCTCCTGGACATGGCCAAATTCTGGATCGTCGAGAGCGGCTGCGACGGTTTTCGTCTCGACGCGGTCAAACATATCCCTCCTGCCTTCTGGGCCAGAATCTGCCGGGATCTGCACGATTTTGCCGGCGACGGGTTTCTGCTCCTCGGCGAGGTCTTTGCCGGCGAAACCCCCTACGTGGCCGGCTACCAGGAGCTGGGCTTCAACGCCCTTTTCGACATCCCCCTTTACTACACCCTCAACCGCGTCTTCGCCCAGGGCGGCACGCTGCCGCTCCTGACCCGCCAGACCGCACTCAACCGCCAGTGGTACCGCACCATCCTCCTCTCCCAGGTCATCGACAACCACGATGTCGCCCGCTTCAGCTATTGGGCAGGCGAGGATGCCGCCGCCAAGATGCGTTCCGCCCTGACCTACACCCTGGTCCAGCCCGGCCTGCCCATGCTCTATTACGGCAATGAAGTAGCCCTGGAGGGCGCGGCTGCGACCAATGAGCAGACCGGCGCCGGGCAGGACTACCTCAACCGCCTGCCCATGCCCTGGGAGCGGGTCGAGGGCGCTGACCGGGATCTGGTCGGCCACACCCGCCGCCTGCTCCATCTGCGCAGACATTATCCCGCCCTGGCCGGTGAGGGGCTGACCGAAATCTATCAGGATTACGGAGTCTACGCCTTTATCAAACACCGGGGCAAGGAAGCGTTCCTGGTTGTGCTCTCCAATTCCAGCGCGCCGGAAGAGGTGGCCATCCCCCTGCCCGGGGGCCTCTTCGGCCGCTGCACCCGCCTGCAGGACCAGCTCTCCGGCTTGCGTCTCAAATCCCGCGGTGACACCCTCCATCTCGCCCTCCAGCCGCGGGCGAACCACCTCTTCCGCATCAGGGGGCGATGGAATCCCGCCCTGCTGGACTCTCTCCCCTGGTCCTGCGTTTTTACGCCGCGCATCAGCGGAGACATGGCCTGGATCGCCTTCCGTTATGAGGGGGAGGCCCGCACCG
The DNA here is from genome assembly GCA_035388125.1 of bacterium. Classification (GTDB taxonomy): domain Bacteria; phylum Zhuqueibacterota; class Zhuqueibacteria; order Residuimicrobiales; family Residuimicrobiaceae; genus JAKPUX01. The sequence goes on from DAOOPF010000014.1 coordinate 40,781, forward strand.
TCAGCCTCGCCGGTGATTTCAACGGCTGGATCGCCGGCATGGACAGTCTGAGCCGGGACAGCGAAGGGATCTGGCGGATCCGGCTGCCGCTCAAAAAAGGACGCTACCGCTACAAGCTGGTCATCGATGGCAGCCGCTGGATCGCCGATCCCGCCGCGGCCGGGACCGAACTGGACCCCTACGGAGGCCAGAATTCAGTCGTCATCGTCAACCCGGCGCAGCGCTGAGATCCGCCGGCGCCG
>DAOOPF010000015.1:0-39745 GCA_035388125.1 bacterium
TCCTTGAGGTGCTGCATGAACGCAGTAAACGCCCTGATGTCCGCTTCGAGCGCAGCCTGGCTGTGCGGCGAGGGCGAGTCCACCGGCTGACCCTTTGCGCCGATGATGTTGGGATAGAGGTCCCGCTGCAGTTTCATCCATTGCGGCATATAGTGATTCGAGCCATTCTTCCAGGTGGCGAACCAGAGCAAGACCATTCTCAGGTTGTGTTCGCGCGCCTGGGTGATGATGGTATCGATGACGTCATAATTATACCGGCCGGGTTGAGGCTCGAACTGCTCCCAATAGACCGGAATTTCGAGGGTGTTGGCATCAAGCGCGGCCATTGCGCTCCAGACCTGCGGCAGCATGGCCGGCCAGGCGCTGGAGTTGTGGCACTGGGCGCCGAGAATGAGAAAGGGCTCCCCGTCGACTATCAAGGCATGGCGCCCGTTTTGGTGCACGAGATGCGGCATCGACGGATCCGGTGCTTGCGCACGGGTGGATGAAACGATGCACGCGATCAGAATGATGATGGCTATGGCTGGGTGGTTCTTTGATATTCTCGTTTGCATAATCTTCTCCAGGAAGTGGATATTCTCCATGTTTCGCGATAGAACAATGACTGGAGTGGCCACTTTGGCTGCACCTGTTTTACCTTCTGGTCTATCAGTATTAGTTTATGTGGCAGACCCGCCCAAGCTGCTGCATAAAAAGATCGATTCCCCATGCACGCAGCCCTTCCTGCTCTGCTGTTGGCAAAAAACGCTGCACATCCAGTTGGGCGGCTCGCCAATCAATGCCGGCAATTACTGCCGCCATGTGGTCCTGCAACCAGGAAAGCGTTACCTGGATGGGCTTGTCCGCCCAGGGACCGTGCTGCTGCAAGGCATTTTGCAGCAGTGCCAGATCAGGCTGGATGCCGCGCGCACTGTACCAGAGAAAATCGTACCAGTCCCTGCCTTTAACATAGGGACGGCTCAACAGGGCGTGCAGTTTGAGCGCAAAGCCCGATTCCAGTGTCTGGGTTGTCACCGGCAGGGTCACCGGAAAGGTGATGAATTGAGTCAGGAAGGCTGAACCTGCTGGCGGACGGGTGTCGATCTCCAGTTTGATGCGGATTTTTTGCGCCTTGTGCCGCTCAAATGGCAGATCCAGCAGCAGGATTTTGCCGATGGAGTCGCTCTTGAGAAACGCTTTTTGCACTGCGATTCCGGCGCGTGATTTATCCTGCACCTCCAGAAGGATGCCTTCATGGGCGCAATCCTTTTGCACAGCCTCCAGATAGGGCTGCCAGCTGAATGCGGGATCGGGCTGCTTGATCAAGAAGTCAAGGTCCTCGGAGAACCGGTTCATGCCATGGAGGATGCGCAGGCAGGTGCCGCCGTGAAATGCCGCCTCCCTGAAAAAACCTGCGCGGGAGAGCCCTGCCAGAATGTACTGCTGCAGGATCTCCTGCAACACACTCTCCTGTTCGATGGCGTTGGCGGGTGCGTAGAGGGCCAGCCGGGCACTCAAGGTCCTATCCAGCATGGTGCAGCGCTCCCTTCAGCTGTTGAAGATAGTTTCGTACACGCAAGCTGCGCAGACTCGCCACGATATCGTCAATATCCGTAAACGGGATTTGGCGAAGATCCTCCTCTTCGATGCGCAGTGACTCCTCCAGCCAGGACAAGCCGTCCTTTTTCCAGGTGACCGTTTTGTCGAGGTAGAGCATGTCGGCGATCGCGCGCAGGGGCGACGCGATGAAAGTCCAGGTATCGCGGGCGACTTGCACTGCTTCAACACCGGCGCGCGGCATGCGGGCGGGCACGCGCTGAAAGGTGAATACGCCCAGAGGCGTTGTAAAGGTCCGGCTGCGCTGGACAGTCACGCTGCTGACCTGATATACGGCTTCAGGGATCAGACGATGCCAGGAGAGGGCCGATTGCAGACTGATATGTGAGGGATAATGGAGCAGTGCGGCGATCTGGAAGGGATGGGGCTCGGAGCGGCGGTAACGGCGGTCGAGCAAGTAGAGTCCGGGTTTCAGCCGCTGGATCTCTCCGGCCTGAACAGCGCGGTGGACGAGCAAAGTACGGGCGCCGGGACTGCTTCCGGGAAAGAGATTGGCAATCACCGTTTCGTCGAAAAGCCCGCCCGGCGGAGCAAGATGATAGATATTTTCTGTCAGAGTTTGCATTCTTGCTATTATATTACGAAAAACGTAATCTAATAGCAAGGGAAAAGCATATTAAATCCGTAAAGGCTTTCAATGGACACAGCGTTGCGGTCGGGATCGCTGCCTGGTGTTTGCTTTCAATCGTGTACATTTGCCGGATGAACCTTAAACCCTCGCCGGCAGCGCTGGCGGCCCCAGTCCGGCTGGACGGCGGCCATCACGGTATGACGGTCAGACCGCCTTGACGACCACCACGGTCAGGTCGTCGGCCTGCAGGGCGGTGCCGGAAAAATGGCGCAGCTCCTGCAGGAGCGCATCGCAGAGCTGCGCCGCAGCCATTTCGGCATGGCCGGCCAGGAGCCGCTGCAGTTTGACCTCGCCGAACTCTTCTCCCCTGGTGTTGCGGGTTTCGGTGACGCCGTCGGTGGCGAAGAGGAAGATGTCCCCCGCCTCGTAGCCGACCTGCATCTCCTCCAGTTCCTGGGCGAAATGCTCCTCCTCGCGCAGGGCGAAGCCGATCCCGCGCGGGGTGAGCGAGTCGACGCTGCGGGTCCGGGTGCGGTAATGGTACAGCGGCAGGTGGCCGGCGCGGGTCAAGACCAGCCGGCGCTCGGCAGTGCGGATCTCGGCGGCCAGGGCGGTGACGAAATAGTTCTTCTCCAGATCCCTGCCCAGGAGCCGGTTGAGGTGCACGCAGAGTTCGCGCGGGCCGAGATGAAAGCTGTGCAGGGAGCGGATGATGCCTTGCACTTTGGACATGTAGAGCGCGGCCGAGATGCCTTTGCCGCTGACATCGCCGACTACGATGGTGATGCATTCCGAGCAGCCGTTCAGGTATTCATAATAGTCGCCGCCCACTTCCAGCGCCGGTATCGAGAGGCCCGCAATTTCCAGGCCGGGCATGTGCGGGGTCTCCTGCGGAAGCGAGGCGAGCTGGATGCGCCGGGCGATTTCCATCTCGTGACGGAGCCTTTCGCGCTGTGCGAGTTCTTCGTAGAGGAGGGCTTTTTCGATGGCGACTGAGACCGGCTGGCCGATGGAGCGGAGAAACTGATAGTCCTCCTGATAAAAGGGCGTCTCGGAATTTTTCTCGCCGAGCAGGAAGAGGCCGCGCAGACGCTCCTGGGTCAGGATGGGCATCAGATAGCGGAAACCGAATTCAAAAAATCTTTTTTTCAGCTTTTCGGGCAGATAATCGATAGTGAAACGCTCCTCGTCCGGCAGCCAGGCCGCCAGCTTGGCAGCCAGGGCCGGGGCTTCGTCCATGAACTCGTTCCACCTCTCCTCCGGCAGGCCAGCGGCTTTACCGCAGGCGATCTCGTGGGTCTCGCGAAAAAAGAGCACACCGATCTGGCGCAGATGCATGAGATTGTTGACCCGTTCGACAACCTCCTCCGCCAGTTCCGCAAGGCCCGTCTGCCGGCTCATCACCTCGTTCAGGAGCTGTGAGGCGCGCCGGTAGTCATATTGATCGCGATGGAATTGTCTGGCCAGGAAGCGGGTGCCGAGTTTGCCGATCTTCCAGAGCGAAAAAACCGAGACCACCGCCAGCACCATCAGCAGACCTTTCACCAGAGTAGCTTGCTCCTGCTGGTTCTGGGGGGTGTCCACCACTTCGATCGAGGAGCCGGTCAGGGTGATGTGCGGCAGCTGGATGGGCAGAGCGGGCAGCCGCCAGAAAATGGCGATACCGATGATGGTCAGTATCATAATCCAAATGGTCACCAGGATCGAGTAGCGGATATTGCGGCGTATGCGCAAATTGAGATCAAAGAGACGGTAGCGCCCGATGGTGTAGAGATAAGCCGCCGGGATGAGGATCAGGGGGAGGGCGATGATGCCCGCCGACATCGGTGAGGCGTAGCGGTTGACATACCAACCGAGCGCGATGGTCAGGACGAGGGTGACGAGCAGAGCCAGCCGAATGATGCGGGAGAGACGTTTGTTCTCCGAATTGACCTGCTTGCGGAAGAGAAACAGGGGCAGGATGGAGAGACCAATCAATGCCAGGGTCAGCAGGTTGAAGAAACGGCTGTCGCCGCTGATGTAGACCAGCAGGGTGCAGATCAGGGCGGCTGCGTAGGGCAGGATCACAGGCCAGCGCCTGGCGAGCAGGAGGGGGCTGGGGCGGGGGAAGTAGTAGGTGCTGTGCATCAGCAGCGCAATCGAGAAGAAGGCCATGGCGGGTAGAGGATACTTAAACAGCACTGCGAGGAAACCCGGCGCCAAATCCTGTCCTGTATTCAGCAGCATCAGCACATATCCGAGCAGGGTGAATCCCAGCGCCAGCAGCCGGGCCGCCTTGATTTGCGGCCGCGAGAGTCCCAGAAAGAGGCCCAGGGCCATGTAGGTGCATCCGGCGAGCACAAAAATCAGCTGGCTGAAGGGAATGCCAAGACGGGCGAGGGTGACGTTGAGCCGGAGGGTTTCATTGCGGCGCAGCACCTCGTAAACGATGCTCTTGCCGCTCCTGCCGGAGCGCATGATGCCATCAGCCTCATGCATATCCCTGAAGGTCTGATTGTTGATGGAGAGAATGAGATCGCCCGCTTTCATGCCCGCCCGGTCCGAGGCTCCGCCTCTGGCGACACTGAAAACGGCCACCGTGGGCGGCAGCAGACGGAGGAGGGTGTCCGGCAGCAAGCGGCTTGCCAGCTGATAGCGGTAGACCTGGTTGAAGGCCGGCCGGTAGACGGCGAGGGTGAGCAGGGTGTCGAGGCCGCGCAAGCGCTGGAGGGAATCGCTGAAAGCCTCGAAACCGGTGCCTTTCGAGGCGGGGAGGAGGATATCGCCGGTGAGCAGGCTGTCGGCCACGCGTTGCGTTTCTACCGCAAAACGGCTGCGGGATTCGATTTTAAGCAGAGTGGAGGGGATATCGCGGACGAGGTAAAAGGGCGCAGGGGTGTTGGTGAACCAGTTTTCGTCCGTTGGGGATCCGATCATGTAGTAAAAATTGAGCACGCTGACGCTGAAGAGCACCAGAAAAAGCGCGGTGATAACCGCGCGAAAACGCCGGGATTTCTCATCAAACCAGGGCATCCGTACATCCTCGCTGCGTCAGGGAGTTTTTACTACTCCATTTTACGTATGCTGTAATATAATGTTTCCGGACCAGATCGGACAGACATTTCTTGCCGGATCTCCTGGCTGTTGTCCCGGCCGGAGGCCTGATACCCGGCTGTTCTGCAAATTGTACTCAATTTCCACGATTTCAGAGGATTCTCCGGGTATGTGGACGCTGGATTTTTTTGAGAAATCGGTTGCGCTGTATCAAAAGATTTTCTACATTTCAGCAATGGCAGAAATTGCATGCCGATTTGCCAGCCTTCCTCCTCACCCACCAAAGCCAGAACAGACCAGATACCGCACCAGATACAGAAGAGAACAATCAAGGGGAAGCATCATACTCGCCGAAGCGGCGCGTTGAGTCGGGTTGGCACAGCCGGCAGTGGATGGGGTTTGTATACTAACGGGAGGTAAAGTATGCAAAGGTGCATTGTTATCCTGGTTTGTCTCGTGGGGCTTCTCACCATCGGCTGTTCGAAAGAGCAAGAGCCGGCATCGCTGGCGCCCGCGAGACAAGAGGCAGTGGCTTTTGATGCGGATGTTCAGGCCTTCGCGTCGACTGTGATGGAACAGGCGGGATGGCCTCTGGAGGCAACTGCAGAGGAGATGACCGACGCAGGTGCGGCGCTGGGCAAAAAAGGCCCGGCTCCGGTCTTTGGTTTCGAAAGAACACACATCGCCGGCAACATCGCGCTCTACACTCTCCGTCTGCGGGTGGGGCCCGGGCAGTATGATGTGATCGGACTGAACCGCATCGTCAAGGAAAAGCGGCCCTTCCAGCCGATCAAGACCGCGAAGAGCCTCTTTTTTCAACACGGATCCAGCAAGACCTTTGTCGGCATGATGCTGCCGGGGGTCACCTCTCCGACCACACCGGATAACTTCGGCATGGGCTATTTCCTGGCCCGCAATGATGTCGACGTCTGGGGCATCGATCAGGCCTGGGCGATCGTGCCCGCCACCGAGACCAACACCGATTTCATGATCGACTGGGGGCTCGCCCGTCAGATGAACGATCTGCGTACGGCGGTCGGGGTGGCGCGTCTCACCCGGATCATGACCGGCTGCGGCAACGCAAAAATGATTCTGGCGGGTTACAGCAACGGCGTCCCGACGACGATCAGCCTGGTCAATGAGGAGACCCAGCTCCCCACCTATCTGAGAAACATCGGCGGCTACATTCCGATCGACAACGCCATCAAGGTCGATGCCGGTGCGATGAAAGATGCCCTGGTAAAGTATGCTACAGACTATTCCGAATTTGTTGCTGCCGGGAATGGCGGGGAGATGGTCTATTTCGCCATGATGGCGGACGCAGTGAGGAATAATCCGGATGGATACGACCTTTTAGCGGGAGTGACCAACCTCGACTATGTCTTGAATGTGGTTGCAGGCCCCACGCTTTTCCCCGGCCACCCGTTTCACTACTGGGCCGCTACCTGGACAGATGGCAAGCCGACCGGCCTGCGCTTCACCGACTGGGAACTCTGGCTCGATTTCCTCGCTTCGGGCACGGCCTGGGAGCCCTATATCTGGACCGCGGAATGGTGCGGCTATGTGGCCGGGACCTTCGACACTCCCTACGACGATCATCTCGGGGAGATCCGGGTTCCGATCCTCAATCTCACGCCGGCCGGCGGTTATGCGGATGCGACCTTTTACGGGCTGAGCCTGCTCGGCAGCCGGGACAAGGAGACCATCATGCCCTCGATGGGCGGGCCGGTGGAGCAAGAGTTCGCCCACATCGACCTCTTCACCGCTCCGGAAGCCGAGCTGCTGGTCTGGCGGCCGCTGCTGCGCTGGATCAGGTCGCATACGCCCGGATTCTGACGGGCGGGCAGGTGCGCTCCTCCTGACTGCTGAACCGGTGCTGCCCGTTCCTTTGCCGCAGCCCGGGGCTATTTGAGATAATAGTCGGGCGTCAGGAGGGGCAGCGGCTGCCCCGGATGCTGCGCCACTTTTTTCAGATAATCCATCTCCGCATCCTTTCGGGGGAGAGCAAGGGTGGCGCCCATCAGCCGCGGCATCCAGGCGGAGAAATCGAAAAGGGCCGGCCGGGGATATTCGACGATCGCGATCTCCCGGCCGGCGGGGATTCCCGCCGCCTCTTTGGCCAGCGCGACCGCCTTCTCCATCCCGCCGATGATGTCGACCAGGCCGATCTTTTGGGCGGCGAGTCCACTCCATACCCGCCCCTGGGCGATCTGCCCCACCGAATCAGGGCTGAGGCCGCGGCCGGCGGCCACCTTGCCGACAAAGCCGTCATACATCGTCCGGATCATCACCTCCATGCGGTCGCGCTCATCCGGGGTCAGATTGCGGTCCGGCACCTGAACCCCCAGCAGGGGGAGCTGGATGCCGAAGCCCAGATCCGCGTGGTCGCCCACCTGAACATGGTCGGCCCGGAGCCCCAGTTTTTCTCCCAATCCCTTGTTCCAGACCCAGCCGCCGATGACGCCGATGGAGCCTGTAAGGCTGTAGGGCGCAGCGACGACGGTGTCGGCATACATCGAGAGCCAGTAGCCGCCCGAGGCGGCGAGGCTGCCCTGGCTGACGATGACCGGTTTTTTCTCCGCGCATCTTTTCATCGCTTCGGCGACGAGATCGGAGGCGAGGCCGTCGCCGCCCGGCGAGTCGACGCGCAAAACCACTGCCCTGATTCCTTTATCTTCGGTCAGTCTTTTAAAGATCTTTTCCAGCTTGCGCGCCTGGATGCCGCTCTCGAGATCGCAGACGCCGATAGCGTAGACCAGGGCGATTTTCGGCCGCCCGCCCCACTCCAGCCGGGGCATGGTATGCTTCGCCAGCTGCCCGGCCGGGATGAAGGGCTTTTTGCTCTTTTCAATCGACTCGACGATTTTATCGGCGTCGATCCAGCGGCCGAGGGCATCGGCCAGTCCGTGCTTGAGGGCATCGGCGGCGTCAAAGAGAACCGCGCTGTTGATCAGGGAGTCGAAGCGCGCGGGGGTGATCCGGCGAGTGGTGCAGATATCCTCGCGGACGACGGCGTAGAGGTCGTCGAGCAGGGCCTGGCGCTGCTCGCGGTCCGCCTCCGACATGCTGTCGCGGGAAAGGGACTCGTTCGCCGATTTGTATTTGAAGAAGCGCCATTCATCGAAGCCCAGGCCCACTTTTTCGAGCAGTTCCTTCTGGAAGGTTCGGCCCATGATGTAGCCCTGGAGCTGCAGCATGCCCTCGGGATCGAGGACGATGCGGTCGGCGATGCTGGCGAGGTGGTATTCGGTCATGCCGCCGCGTTCGAGAAAGACGACGACTTTTTTGTCCGCCCGGCGCACCTCCTTCAGCTTTTCACGGAGTTCCCAGACCAGCTCGTGGTTGGCTGTCATGCCGGAGAGGTTGAGCGCGACGCCGGCGACGGCGGGATCCTCGATGACGCCCTGGAGGTCGGCAAGGAGGGTGCTGAGGGAGAGGGCTTGGTCGTCGAACCAGCGGAATTTCTGGTAGCGGATTCCTCCGCGGATGTTTTGGGCATAATAGCGGGTGTTCTTGCGCAGCAGGATGCTCTCCCTTTTCCCGCCGAGGCGGAGGCCGTAATAATCGCGGTCGGGCTGATCATCCCCGGCGAAGGCGCGCCGGGCGTAGAGCCCGGATGAACCCAGGCTGAAGGAGAGCCCGGTGGTCCACGCCTGGGAATCAAACCAGCGGGCGGTGAGGTGGAGGCCGGGGAGGAGCTTGACCACCGCGCCCAGGCTGTAAGGGGCGGTTTTGAGATTTTCTTTATCAGCAAGAGCGAGGTCGCCGAAGAGGGTGAGGCGGTCGCTGCCCAGGGGGCGCAGGGCGATGTCGAGCAGCCCCTCGCGTTCCGGAGCGTCCAGAGAGAAGAGGCCGCTGAGGCCGATGGAAGCGTAGCGGTTCGGGCGGATGAGCGCCCCGGCCGACACCATGCGCTGCTCCGGCAGCGCGCCTTTGGTCCAGCCGTAACCGAGTCCGATGGCCAAGGCTTCGCCGCCGCCGGCAAGGGAGGTGCGATACTCATCGACATCCCCCCGGCGGACCCAGCCCAGGCCGAGATTGCGGGCGCCGGCGAGCAGGCCCCACTCGCGGTTGGCGGAGAGATGGCCGGCCTCCGCGCCAAGATAGAGGCGGGCCTCGGGGGTCAGCAGATAAGCCGTCGCCGCCGGATTGACGTAGCCAAGCATGCCCTCGTCAAAAGCCCCGGGGGAGGCGAAGAGGAAGCCGGCGCTTTGGTGGTAGCGCGGAAAGGAGGACTGGGCCTGGAGCGCATCCGTGGTCCATGCCAGCAGACAACAGAGAATGATCCATTTTTTCATCGTATTTTCCTCCGATCTCTTGACAGCGGCTGCCGGTGCCCGGACGTCCGGTGACTGTGTTTGCACCAGGTGATGTTCAATAGAGTATACTTTAAAAATGATCATGAAGCAAGTGGAAACTGCCGCAGATCCTGTCCGGCTGGGCGGACATGGCCTTGATAACCCCCAAAATTTAGCTCCCACTTGAGACCCTGCGCTGCATACCCCCCGAAATCTGGCTCCCACGCTACGGCTGTAAAAAAAGGCATTTTCTCCTTGCCTGATGCAGAAAAACGGAGTATAGTAAAATCGGGTCCGCTTGACCGCGCCGGGATTTTTCAGGGACTCCGCTGACCTTCCTCTCGATCAGACTATGCCTCCACGCCGCCTCCCCCAAGGCGCCGTTCTGCGGCGCTTTTCTCTTTGAAACGCATCTCCTTGTTGCCCTTGTCTGCATAGATGACGTAATTATCACCCCGGGAATCGCAGGTTGGCTCATTGGCTCCGGGCGAATGCGAAAAACGGCAGGCAGGATAGGCGGACAGGCGCGGGAGATTTCCGGGGACATTTTGCACTGCTGCAGTTATCGCTTGATTTTTATCTGGTGCGGATTATATTAATAGTATAAACCTCCCCTTCCGATTCCGACCTTCCCGGCCTCTTCCGGAGTTCAGTTTCTGCCAGATGTTTCACATTGTAGTTCAGCGGCGCAGAGATCCTACGCCGATCCCCCCCCCCAGATTTACCACTACTTTCATCAGGCACGGAGGCCGCCATGGAAACCCTGGAACCGTTGATCAAGTCCCATCCCTTTTTCAAGGATCTGGATCCCACCCACATCAGTACGCTCACCGGTTGCGCTGCCAACAAGATCTTTGCTGCGGGTACATTTCTCACTCGGGCGGGAGAGGAGGCCAACGAGTTTTACCTTATCCGCCACGGGCTGGTCAGCATCGAGACCTCGATCGGCAGCGGTGAACCGTTTGTTCTGCAGACAGCGGATGATGGCGATATCATCGGCTGGTCCTGGCTTGTTCCCCCTTATTATTGGCACTTCGATGCCCGCGCGGAGGTGGAGACGCGTGTCTTTGTACTGGATGGCGCTTGCATCCGCAAAAAGTGCCAGGAGAACAACGCCCTCGGCTACGAGCTTCTCAAGCGTTTTGCGCAGATTATGGAGCGGCGTCTGGAGGCGACTCGCCTGCAGCTGATCGATGTCTACGGGAAGCATTGAGAAGCAGGCTCTCTTCGCGCTCAGGATCAGTGCCTCGCGGTGCGGGATTTCAAATCGCCTCCTCATCATAACAGAGGTTGATCCGCAGCATGCCGGCTAATCTGCGCAGCTCTTTACCTGCTTACCATCTCTTGTGTCTCTCCTGGGCGGGCAAGGCTTGTCACTTCCTGCTGATCATAGTGTTCAGAGGTAGATAGGGTTGGCTGGGGATCTGCATGGGCAGACGAGAGGGCAGAAGGCAGGTCTATTTTCCTCCCGCGCACCTGCCGTCACAGAAAAATTGATGTATCAAGAGAAAGGCGCCGATCTCCGGCGCCTTTCTCTTTGTGTACATGTGTCGTGAGGCGGTCAGCGCACCAGGATCATCTTGCGCAAGGCCGTATAGTTGCCGCTGATCAGTCTGCAAAGATAGACGCCGCTGCCCGCCGGCATCCCGTTCGTATCCACGCCGTTCCAGCTCACCTGATAGCGCCCCGGTTCCTGAACCCGGTTCACAAGATCGGCTACCCGCCGTCCAAGCAGATCATAGATGGTCAGCCTGACCAGCCCCTTGTGGGCGATCTCGTAGTGCAGGGTAGTAACCGGATTGAAGGGATTGGGATAGTTCTGCGAGAGGCTGCAATCCTCCGGCAGCGCCGGTTTTTCCTCCACCGCGGTGGTGCGTTTGATGCCGGTGTAGAGGAAACGGACATCATCGGCGCTGAGGCCGGCGCGGTAGAGCTGGACATTGTCGATCTCGCCGCGGAAGAAATTGGCGCCGTCGTTGCCCAGACGCGCGACCTGGTTCGGCTTGACCTTGCCGGTCAGGGTGTGGGTATCCATCAATTCGCCGTTCAGATAAATCATCGCCTGGCTGCCGTCATAGACTCCGACGATGTGGAGCCACGTCCCTGTCGTCAGTTTGCTCTCCGGAATGCCCGGCCGTTCGGCGCCCTTGTCGGTGGTCACCTTGAAGCGCAGCTCCTTGTTGCCTTTGTCCGCATAGATCACATAGCAGTCAAGCGGGGCGTCATAGATCGACCCGATGCCGACGGGCATGGCGGTGGGCAGGTCGTCGAGCTTGACCCACAGCGAGAGGGTCACGGCGCTGGTATCGATGTTGAGGCTGGCCGAGTTGGGAATCGCCACATACTGGTCATAACCGTTGAAGCGCAGGGCGTTGCCGAAGAGGCCGGGGCTCCGGAGCGGGGCACCGCCGAGCTGGCCGTGGTTGCCGATCCCGGAGACGTCGAACGCCGTCGAATCGGCCTCCTCATCCAGCGGCCACCAGGCGATGAGGCCCGGGAGGGGCTCATGGTAGACGAAGATGCGTTTGCTGTCGGCTTCTATGAGGTTCGGCACCGTCGCCAGGTCAGCCACCTGGTTGACCGTCAGGGTGTACACCGTGCCGGCGGTCAGCCCGCTGACGGAGAGCAGCGCCGTTTGACCGTCGAGCGCCAGGCGGACGGAATCGACCGTGCCGCCGTTGTCGAGGGTGTAATGGGCTGCGATGGTCGCGGAGACCGGATCGACCTTTTCGCTGAACTTCGCCAGCACCCGTCCCGCTTCACCGGTCGACATCACGCCCGCCAGCTGCGGCGGGGTGGTATCGCTGCCGGTCATCACTGCTACTTCGTTGCTGAAGAAGGGGCTCTCGACGCCGGCGGCATCGACGCTTTTAATCCGATAGTGATAGGTTATGGCTTCACTTTTGGTCTCATCGACATAGCGGGTGGTATCGCCGAGTGTGGCCAGGAGAGTGGCAGGGGCCTGGGTGGTGTCGCGATAGACCTTGTAGCCGGAGAGGCCAAGGAGCGGATCTGAGACCGGGTTCCAGACGAGGTTGACCGCGGTCTGGCTGACCGATTCCACGGTCAGATGGGGGACCTGGAGACCGGCGTAGAGCCAGATCACCTCCTCCGGGCTCAGGCCGCGGTTGAAGAGCTGGATGTGGTCGACCGCGCCGCTGAAGCGCGAGCCGCCCTCTTTGCCGAGGGTGATGATTGTTCCCGGCTTGACGTTGCCGGTCAGGCCGGCGTGGACATCCTTGAGCTCGCCATTGAGATAGATGCGCGCGCTGCTGCCGTCATAGACGCCGACGACGTGCAGCCATTCGCCCACCTGCAGATCCGCGGCGGGAATGCCGGGCCGCTCCGCGCCTTTGGTGGTGGTCACCTTGAAGCGCAGTTCCTTGTTGTTTTTGTCGACATAGATGACATAGTTGTCGGTGATGCAGTCAAAAACAGGCGCGAAGGTGGTGGCCTGATCAGCCGGCAGGAAATCAAGCTTGACCCAGACCGAGACGGTGACGCCGCTGGTATCGATATCGAGGCTGGGCGAATTGGGGACTAGGGTATAATCATCGATGCCATCGAAGGTGAGGGCGTTGCCGAATTTTCCGGGGGACCATCCGGTGCCATCGCGCAGGAACATGTGGTTGGCGTTGGCTGTACCATCCACGGTGGTGGTATCCGCGCCCTCATCCATCAGCCATGAGCTGACCAGACCGTCGGGGAACTCTTTATGGACAAAGTGCGCGCTGCTGCCGGGAGAGATGAGATTGGGTTCCTCGGCCAGATCCTCGACCCCGCTGACCGCAAGGGTATAGACCAGACCCGGAGCGAAGGGCGAAGTCGTCAGAATCGCAGCGCGGCCGTCAACGCTCAGCCGGGCGGCGAGCACGCTGATGCCGTTGTCGATCGCATAGTGGGCGATATTTTCCGCGGAGATTTGGTCAACGGGCTCGTTGAACCCGACATAGAGGCATTCCGGATCGCCCACTGAAACCGCTCCGGTCAGCAGCGGGGGCTCGGCGTCGATGATGGCGGTTTTGGCCTCCTTGTAGAGGAAGAGGATCTCCTCGGGGCTCAGGGCCCGGTTGAAGATCTGGATCTCGTCGATGGAGCCTTTGAAAAAGGAGCCGGGGCTGTCACCGATGAGGCCGATCTGCCCCGGATTGACCGTGCCGATCAGGTTGTGCGAGTCCTTGAGCTGGCCGTTCAGATAGATCATGGCCTTGGTGCCGTCATAGACCCCGACGATATGGAGCCAGACATTTTTTCTGAGATCCGCCGCCGGGATGCCGGGCCGTTCCGCGCTCTTGTTGGTCGCCACCTTGAAGCGCAGCTCGTTGTTGCCCTTGTCCTCATAGATGACGTAGTTATCACCCTGGGAGTCGTAGGTCGGCCCATAGGCGCCGGGCAGTTCGGCGGGCAAGTAGTCGAGTTTGGCCCAGAGTGAAAGGCTTACCGCATCGCCCTTGATGTCGAGGGTGGGGGAGGCCGGCACCCTGGCGTAATCGTCGATACCGTCGAAAATCAGGCTGTTGCCAGACGGTCCGGCCGCATAGCCCAGACCATTGAAGAGCGTGGCGTGATTGGCGTTGCCGGAATAGTCGGTCAGCGTCGTCAGGTCCATGTCATTCATGTCCCAGGCGGCGATGGTATTGGGCAAATAAGGTGTGAAGGTGAAAGGGATCGCTTCGGGTTCGACGATGGCGTTGGGAATCGTGGCGACGTCCTGCACCTGGGTCACCGTGAGGGTATAGGGGGTGTTCTCCGCCATGGGGGAGAGGGTGAGGATGACCGACATGGAGTCGAGGGCCATCTGTGCCCCGATGACAGTGATGCCGGGAGCGATCTGATAATTCGCCGTATTTTCCGCGCTGGCGGGCTGCAACCGTTCATTAAAGCCGACGACCATGCGGTCCGGCCGGCCGAAGGCGGTGATGGCGTTGACCTTGGGCGGCTGCTGGTCGAGGAGGGTGACCGCCTCGATCTCGTTGCTGAAATTCTGGCTGGTCATCCCCACCAGATTGACCGCCTTGACGCGGTAGTAAAAGGTGGTGGATTCGGTCAGGGTTTCGTCGCTGTAGGAGGTGGTGTCGCTGACCCGTGCCAGAAGGGTAGAGGCGTTCGGGGAGAGGTCGCGATAGATCTCATAGCCGGTCACGCCGCTCTCCGGATCCTCGGCCGGCAGCCAGTTCAGGAGTACTCTGGTCACCTTCACGGCCGGCGGCAGCAGCACGACATCGGAGGGGGGGGTGGCATCGGTCACGGCCTTGGCAATGTCGGGAAAATTGGTCGTGATGGCGTGAACGCCGACCTGCATCAGGGCGATCATCTCCGGGGCGCTGTTGACGGTCCATTTGTTGACGCGGATGTTCTTGACCGCGGCCGAATCGAGCAGGGCTGTGGTCACTGCGCCGCTGGTACCGACCCACTCGCCTCCGATCCCGGCGACCTGGTTGATGTTGGCCTGGGTGATGGTGCCGAAAAGCTGCACCGGGATGGAGGGATCCAGTTGTTTGGATTGCTGGATCTGGGCAAAGTTGAAGCTGCTGAGAATCACCCGGTTCTGCAGGTTGCGTTTTTGCACTTCCGCCAGGGTTCGCTGGACGATGGTGGCATTGGTCGCCTTGATCTCGATGACCACGCCTACGGGGTAGGGGCTCTTGAGCGCAAGATCCAGGGCTTCGGCCAGGGTGGGTATTCTTTCGCCGGTGAATTCAGGGCTGAACCAGGAGCCCGCATCGGCGCCGCGCAGTTCGCGAAAGACGAGAGCGCTGATGGAGCCGCTGCGATCGGTCGTCCGGTCGATGGTGTCGTCGTGCATAAGGACCAGCGAATCGTCCTGTGACATCCGGACATCGAGTTCAAAATAGTCGGCGCCAAGGTCGACCGCCTTCTGAAAGGAGGCCAGGGTGTTTTCTGGGGCCAGACCGGAAGCGCCTCTATGGGCGATGATCGCAGTCTGGGCTGTGAGGGTGGCGATGCCGGCCAGGAGCAGGAGCAGTGAGACAGAAAGGGCTTTTCGCAACATGGAACCACCTCCATCAAATGGGGTCAGGCACAGCACTTTGCAACGCCAGTCGTCACTACAATAGCACTTGTGATGTCACAGGAGGGTATCCCCCAGTCCAGGTTGATTTTACCTCTTATCTGCAAAAAATAAACATTCAGCCGGCCAATGTCAAGATAAATACAGCAATGCGATGAGAAAACGCCCTCGGCTATGAGCTCCTCAAACGTTTTGCGCGGATCATCGAACGGCGTCTGGAGGCCACCCGGCTGCAGCTGCTGGACGTATACGGGAAGCGTTGAGATACAATTATTGCATCATTTCCACGCCGGATCCGCAGAGCGCGCCTGCAGATTTCAGATCGCTTCCTCATCGTAAAAGAGGTTGACCCGCAGCATGCCGGCCAGCTTGCGCAATTCCTTCACCAGCTCATAGTGCTTCTGTTCGTCGCGCAGGTCGACGTAGAAGGAAATTTCGTAAAGGTTTTCCTCTTCTTCGGTCTTGACGTTGATCAGTTTGTGGGTGCGGCAGTACTGTTTCAGGATGGGTTCATAGGGGACAGCGTCGGGGGTGTCGCCGAGCAGGGAGAACTGGAGCAGAAATTTTCGCCCCATCGGCAGGACGGCAGTGCTTTTGGCCATGAGGATCATGACCAGGCCGATCAGCATGGTGGCGCCGATGGCCAGTTTATGCATGCCGACGCCGGCGGCCATACCGATGGCCAGGCTGAAAAAGATAAAGACGATATCCGCGGTGTCCTTGACGGCGGTGCGGAACCGGATGATGGACATTGCGCCGACCAGGCCAAAAGCCCGGGCCAGGTTGTTGCCGATGACCATGATGACGACGGCGGTGATCATCGCGAGGTAGATCAGGGCGTGCACAAAACTGACGGCGAAGCCCGGTCCGCGGTAGGTCAGGCGGTAGATCCAGGAGATGGTGAGCCCGCACACCAGGGCGAAGAGCAAATTGGTGGCTACCTGTTCAAAGGTGATGCTGGTGACAAAGATGGTACTGAATTCCTGCAACATGGTCTTGTGCTCATCCTCCTATTGGGTGCCGGTCTCGCCCATGCGATGCGGTCTGGTTTCAATTCCTCCCCAGGCGGGCAGCAGCAGGGAGCCTTTATCCCTGCCATAGCGTCCGGGCTGCAAAGCCCTGGCGCGCTCCAGCGACAAGGTGTACTTGGAAATCGCCTGCCGCTGCAGGCTGAATTCCGTAATGACATCGACCAGCCACTCGGGCAGACTGTCGTAAAATTTTACTTCAAAGACGAAATGGTGCCGGAAGAGCGGGTCGAGCGATTTTTCCTCAAAAAGGATGCCCGGATCCTGCGTGCGGCGAAAGCGGATATGTTTGTCAAAGGTAAGCCGGATGCGGCGGTCGAAGGTCGCAAAAAAGGCCTCCCGTTCATAGGCGATGAGGATGGCGGGACTCATGCCCTTGGCGATGACCTGGTAGAAAAACTGCCGTGCATCCTCCTTGCCCTGTTCGAAAGCGCGCCGGACGCGGACGTGGCGCTCGACATCGCGATCGCGGAGCAGGGCCGGCAGCTCGGACCAGGGCACGGGCGCCCGGTTCTTGCGGATAAAAGGACCATATTTACGCTTGAGCTCGAGAAAGACGGTGCTCCCCGGCTCCGGCTGGTTATAGCCCCGGATGCGCACCTTGATGCGGCGTTCGATGCCGGCCAGCTTTTCGTCGTAGCTGCGATATCCGGTGTTCTCGTAATAGATGCTGCGGACGGTATACTGATGCTCCGCCCGCCGTCCGGCAAATTTGTCTTCCTGGACAAACGGTTTGATCCGCCGGCGCAGTGCGTCGATCCCGCTGAAAGGCACCAGATATTTGAATTCATAACGCAACATGCAAATTATTCCATAAACCTTTGCAAATACTGCAATTTTGACAATGATTCGCACCTGATTTTGCACGGGATGAACATGCCCGGGATCAGGCCGGTCGCGTTTTCGAGACGCGCCACAACCCAGAAGATCTGCTCTCCGTTCAGCAGCTCCAGCATCGGATTGATGAAGACGATGGGCCCGCTGCCGCTGAGGTGGCCGTCACTGGCGCGAATGGTCACCTCCTCGCCGCCCGAAATCAGCGCACGTTCGCGGGCGCGCACCGGCATGGTGAGGATGTAGCTGGCGGTTTCGGCGACGGCCATCAGGGTATCGGAAGCGAAATGCTGGATCCTGGTCCCGGCGATGGGGGAGCGCACGAGATAGCCCTCCGACTTGAGCTGCAGGGCGGCGAGTTCCTCCTCCAGACCTGCAATCCGGGCCTGCATCAACGCGATCTCTTCCTTTTTGGCGCCGGTCTGCAGGACGGCCAGCCGGGATCTGGCCATCGCGATATTGGCCTCATAGGCCCGCTGGGTGGCCAGAGCCAGTTCGTACTCCTGATAGGAGACCAGCTGCCGGGCCTGGAGTTCAGCCAGACGTTCGGCGACCCGCTTTTGCTCCTGCGCCAGCACAACCGCGTGCTCGACCTGATGGCGGGCCTCTTCGATCATGGCGGTCTTCTCGCCGGTAGAGAGGACAAGCAGAGAGTTCCGTGCTTCGGCCAGGGCACCCTGGAGCTCCGCGACCGCCTGCACCAGGTCCGCAGAGTGGAGAATGGCGATGGTATCGCCCTCGGCGACCTGCGCAGAACCCAGCACGCCCGGCAGGATCCGGAATTCAGCCGCATCGCCGCGCAGCAGCTGGGTGACCGTCACTTTCTCCGCTGTAGCCGATTCGTGATTCCAGAGGTGGGTGGAAATCTGCCCATCGTCGGCCCGCACGACCAGCCATTCGCGGCGCGGCTGGACCTTGCCGATGGTTTTCAGGGTGTAGGGAATGCGGAAGGGAAGCAGCAGAACGAGCAGCAGGGCAGCGGCAATGACCAGCCAGCGGAACGCCGATGTTGGGGTCAGTTTATTCACATGAACCATCCGGTCGAGAATAATGCGCTATGATTATAATGGCCTGGCGAAAGCAGTCCCCCTTTTTTGCCCGCGGAATCCGGGCTCTCCCGCGTCCAGTCAGTTGTTGATAATTTAAAATATAGAGATTATACCAGAGGAATGCAAGGTAAAAGCGGAGCGGCCCAGCCCTTGTCGGGTAACTGAAATCCGGAAGGGGAGAGGAGCGTTTTTAGACGGAGGCGATCGAAGCGCAAGGTAAGGAGACCTGCTTATTCAATCCAGAGCAGGGGATAACGAACCGGGAAGTTGCGCTCTCCCTCCGCGGTGGCCGGTCCAGGTGGCAGCTTTTGCCAGAGATCCAGAAAGCGTTTTTCATTCCAGGCCAGTGCGGAGAAGAGCAGGGCAGGCTGCCGTACCGGCCATTCGTCGAAGTACATGACGTCAGCCGGATAGGGCCACCGGGATTTGTCCACAATATAAGGGTAGATATACTCCAGAGCTTTTCTCATTCCCCTGCCGTCCGCGAGACGGAAATCCCAAAGATTATCTTCCGGGATGGAGAGGATCCAGCAGACCATCGCCAGGGCATCGAGGTTGAAGAGGGAATAGCCATAGGGTTTGGTGCGGCCCAACTCGAGGGGGAAACTGCCATCGGCGGCGAGCTGCTGAGGAAGCAGCACATTTTTAAAACGGTCGCGGCAAAAAGCCATCAGGCTGTCATTGCCGGTGAGCCGGGCAAATTCAGCCGCCTGCATCACCCAGCAGGTGCCGTGGTTGTTTTTACGTTCGCGCTCATCGATGCCGTTTGCAGAGGTGGTCAGCCAGGAGAGATAGGCCCTGAACCACGCCGTGATCTGCCGGTCGAGTTCCGGGGGCATAGCGCTTGAACTCCTGAGCAGAGAGATCGACCGGGCCACTTCGAGCAGATGGATGGTGTCGATAATGCCGACGCCGCGGCCTTTGGTGACGCCCTTGATCGCCTGGGCATAGTCCAGGTGGGGATTCATTTTTGTGTTCTCATCGACAAACCAGGCCGCCAGGTGTTGAAGGGCAGCCCGGGCGTAGCGCTCATCTGTGCTGATTTGCCAGGCGCTGGTGAGGGCGGCCACCCGTATGCTCATTCCCCGCAGCAGCTCGCGATGCGCGACGAAATTGTCCGGGTTGGTCAGACCATCGCGGCGGATGTAGGGTCCCTCCGGATTGGCCGGATCCGGCCACCAGTAATCGCCCTCTGAATAATAATCGTGCCGTCCACCTGCGCTGCGCGGGCAAGAAACCGAGGTTATGGTGACCGGTTCACTATGCAACCAGCTCTCCGCCTCGCGCAGCACCCGGTCCCGTTCGCTCTCCATCAGGGCGGGAGGTAGAGGCTCAGGAGGAATGGTAATCCAGGCGCCCTTGAAGTCCTGGTTGCGGGCCTCGATGATCGTCCGGCCATCGCCGGGCATGCATTCGATGGCGGCCTGGCCGTTGGCGAACTCGATGACTTGGCTGCGGGTGGGAGTGCCGTAATTCACCAGCAGGCGGCCGGCTCCGCCGGAGCTGAAATAGACTCTTTTATTATACTCCAGGCAGCGCTGCCCCTGGTTGTCGACGACCCGTGCGGTGACGAGCCAGAGGTCATCCGTCCTTTTTTGCGCCGAGAGTACAATCTCTTCGGGTTTGCCGCTCTTCCGGCCGGTATAGTGCACGGTCAGTGTATCGCGCGTCACCTCGCGGCCGCCGGCGAAGCCAATGGCAAGCAGGTGATTTTCTCCCTCCTGAAAAAGGAGCTGCCAGCGCAGGCCGCTGGCGGGGAAATCGCCGGGCACCCGCGCTTTACGTCCCACTGCGGTGCCATTCACGTAGAGTTCCACCTCGGCGCAGTTGCTGAAAACGCAAAGCTGCAAGGGTTCGCCCGCCTTGCCGACGCGTTCCCGCCAGGTCGGTGATTCGATATGGCAGAATTTGGGGTATTTTGTCCACCAGCTTTTAAAAACGTACCAGGCATCCTTGGGTTTGCCGGCCCGGTCGACCAGCCCTTTCTGGTTGACATAGGGGATCGGGTTTTCCGGCCGCAAGGGGGTGGCAAAATCCTTAAAGGCCCACTGCGCCGTTCCGCTCAGCCAGTCGAGGCGTTCCGAGACTGTCAGGTGCCAGTCGAAGAGATCGACGATGTAATTCTCGCTCCAGTCTCCCTCCTCCGAAATGCGCGCGACATTGACCATATTGGGTTGTTCCGCCCACTCATCCTCCTTGACGATGCCCTTGCCGTCGACCGGATTTTCAGTATGCCGGCCGACATGGCTGTCGCCGCCAAATTCGATGTGGATGAAGCGGGGGTAACGCTCCCTTGCGGCGGTCAGGGCCTTTTCGTAGCTGGCGTAGACGCCTGAATACCATCCCGCCCAGATCGAGGGCGAGAAGATATCGGTGATGCCCTCCCCGCCCGTGAATTTGCGCACCGCCGTCAGCCGGCCTGGATCGAGCGCGTGCGCCCGGGCGTGCAGTCCGGCGGCGAAGGCGCGCAGGGAGTCGGGATGATCGCCGCCGGGGAAATCGGGGAGCCAGTAGATCTCATTGCCGATCGACCACAGAATGATAGAGGGATGGTTGTAGTTCTGCTCGATCTGTTCCCGGAAGAGGCGGCGGGTATGGTTCTGCCAGACCGT
Source organism: bacterium (assembly GCA_035388125.1). Classification (GTDB taxonomy): domain Bacteria; phylum Zhuqueibacterota; class Zhuqueibacteria; order Residuimicrobiales; family Residuimicrobiaceae; genus JAKPUX01. The sequence goes on from DAOOPF010000015.1 coordinate 21,053, forward strand.
TCCGCCCATACCGCCGCGGCACCAGGGCAGTTCATCCCAGACGAGCAGCCCGAGCTCATCGCAGGCGCGGTAGACGGCGGGGTCCTGCGGATAGTGGCCAAGGCGGACGAAATTGGCCCCCATCTCCTTGATCATGCGCATGTCGCGCAGGTGGAGGGAATCAGGCAGGGCATTGCCGAAGCCGGCGTACTCCTCGTGGCGATGGGTGCCGCGCAGGAGCTGCCGTCGTCCATTGAGAAAAAAAGCTCCCTTTTCCGCGAACTCAAACCAGCGGCAGCCGAAGCGTTCTATGAGTGTGTCAGCGCAGCGCCCGGTTTTCAATCCTACTGTCATATGGTAGAGGGCGGGCTGGTCCGGCGACCAGAGCAGGGGATTTTTTAGACCAGGAAAACGGAGGTCGATCTCGTTGGATCCCGGCGCCAGCGCGGCGGTGCTGACGGTTCTGGCCACCACTTTGCCCTGTGGATCCCTGATCAGAGCGGAGAGTGTATATCTCTCTTTTTGCGAAGCGCCGTGGACTATCCGCACCCGGGCCGTCACCTTCGCGGAGCGGGCGCTGACCCGAGGGGTGCTGATCAGCACCTGGTCGATGTAATCGGCGGGCAGCACCTGCAGCCAGAGGTCCCGGCAGATCCCGCCATAGATGATGAAATCGGATTTCTGTGAAGGGATGATGTCGCGGTTGACCGCATTATCCACGCGCACGGCGATCCGGTTCAGGCCTTTGATGATAAGGGGGGTGATATCCACTGCAAAGCCGACATAGCCGCCGATGTGCCCGCCGGCCCTGCGACCATTGACGTAGAGATCGGTCGTGATATTGGCCCCTTCGAAACAGAGGCGGAAAACGCGCGGTCCGGTGAAATCGGGGATGAGGATCTCCTTGCGGTACCAGCCGGCATCGCGCCGGTAGCCGGGGATCTGATCGACGGCGTCGAAGGCGTTCCAGCTGTGGGGGAGATCAACTTTTTCCCAGGGAAGCGCCGGATCATCAAGAGCTTTTACCGATGGGAGGGCTTGTTCGAGATACTCCCAGCCGGAGTTGAGGCTGATGACCTGGCGCGCGGCACTGTGTTCGATCACGATGGCCTGAGTGGATGCGGCCGGAGCGGGCGCCAGGTGAAGGACGGCGAAGATAACCACCCCCGCCAGAGAGAGTAGAGGGTTCATTTCAGAGCGATATGACATAGCCTGGTTCCCATGCTGGATTTATGGAAGGGGGGGCGAGAGCAGATTTATCCGGCTGGCGGGCCGGACGCCACCGGGCAGGCGGTTGGCAGCCTCCAGATAGCGTGGATCCTTATATTTTGCAGCCGCGAAACGCAGCAGTGCGGTCAGCTCTTCGACGCTGCCCTCGATGGCGGTGATCTGCCGGTACCCCCATTCTTTCTCTCCGGCAAGATAGGGGAGAAGAAAATCGAGGGCCTTGCGGATGCTGCGGCCATCCCGCGTCGCATAGTGCCAAAGATCGAGGCCGATCCGGTCGCCGAGCAGCGCAGCGGCGAAGAAGGCTTCGAGGTTCATGGCGCTGTAGCTCAGGGCGCGGGTGCGCACGAGCTCGCGGGGCTGGCGGCCATCCGGCTCGATCTGGCGGGCGATGCGCCTTTCGGCGAACTCGTCCAGGATCCGGCGTGCAGCGGGCTCATCGCCGAGATAGAGGGCCAGGAAAGCGGCCTGGACGTCGTACCAGGTGCCGTGGTTGTTCTGTGCGGCTGCCTCTTTGCGGCCCGTATCACTTTGCAGGAGCCAGCGGTGATAGCGCTCGAGCCACTCTTCGAGGGCCTGCTGGTCTTTTAAGGTCCAGGAGGAAGAGCCGGCGAGCAGACGGGCGGCGTCAGCCATGCGGAAAAAGGAACGGCCCTCGATGATGCCCACCCCCCGGCCCACGTTCCGGCCCGGGATGAATTGGGCATACTCGAGGTGAGGATTCATCCGCGTCGCCGTATCGAGGAACCAGGCGCGCAGGAGGCGCCCGGCCTGACGGGCGTATTTTTCCCGGCCGGTGAAGAACCAGGCGAAGGCCAGGGTGTTAACCCGCTCGTCGGCAGTGCGCAGGGGGATCTTGTCGTAGCGCTCCACCTCGGGATTGATCTCGCCATCGCGGCGGATCCAGGGCAGACCATCCGGCTTTTGGGGGTCCGGCCACCAGTAAGGAGCGAGGCTCATGTAATCGTGCTTGTCGCCGCCTGGCGGAAAAGATGTTTTGTCCATGACCGAGAGCGGCGGTGCTTTCAGCATTTTGTCCGCCTCACGAATCAGCTTTTTCAAGGCCGGCTTGAGGGTCTTGTCGCCGGCCGCAAGCCGCGTTTTCGCCGACTGCAGGGCGGACAGATCGAGGAGCAGGGGATGGTTCTCCCCGACAGTGGCGGCGTTTGCGCCGGTGCCGCGTTCTGCACCTGCTCCGTTGCCCGCAATGAGCGCGAGCAGGCGCAGATTGGCCTCGATGAAATAATAGTCGGCGTAGATCAGCGGCACATCGATTTCCTTGCCGGCGGGTTTGTGGCCGACGCTGTGTTTGAGCAGGAAAAAAGCGTTTTCGCCCTCCTCGGCGCGAAACGCCGGGGAGGAGAGGGAAGCAAGGAGCCGGCCGGCGGCCCGGCGGTAGCGCGCGCCATCCCGGGTATGCGTACTCAATTCGTAGAGGGCGGAACAGAGGATGGCTCCTGCCGAGGCATCGCGCTCCTCATCGGGTATTCCGGGGGCGTCAAAATCCCAAAAGGGGACGCCGTCCTCCGGCAGGCGCGGATGGGAAAGGATAAAATCCGCGATGTTCTCGGCCTGGCGCAGAAAGCGCGCATCGCCGCTCTCGCGGTAGATCATGGTGCAGCCATAGAGGGCCCAGGCCTCGCCCCGGCTCCAGGTCGAGGAGTCGGCATGACCCTGATGGGTCTCCCTGCTGATGACCGTTCCGGTTGTGGTGTCATAATTGACCACATGCCAGGTGCTGAAATTCTCCCGGAAGTGATTTTTCAGGGTGGTCTCCGCGTGGGTCATGGCGATGCGGTAAAAGGAAGAGTCGCTGCTGGTGCGGGACGCCCAGAAGAGCAGCTCCAGGTTCATCAGGTTGTCGATGATGACCGGGAACTGCCAGCGGTCGCGGTTGTGGTCCCAGGAGCGGATGCAGCCCACGCGAGGATTGAAGCGTCCAGCCAGAGTCCTGGCGCCCTGGAGCAGGATCTTGCGGTATGCTTCGTTTCCGGTCAGCTTCAGTCCCTGGCCGTAGCTGCAGTAGAGCTTGAATCCGAGATCGTGGGTGGAACGGTCGAACTGTTCGTTTTCGAGCAGGGCGGTCTGTTTCTCCGCGGCTGCGCGCCATCGCCGGTCTTGCGAAGATGCGAATAGGAGCCAGAGGGCGCCCGGGAAGAAACCGCTGGTCCAGTCGCCGGCGGGAACCAGCCTGGGGGTCCCTGCCGGGGAAATCGTGCGCGGGTTACGGCCGGCCCCGTCGACCGCTGCCAGCATGGCGGTGTACTGCCGCCGGGCAAAATCGAGATTGGCCTTGGCGGTGGCCCGTAGCGTCTGTTCCGACTCTGCACTTGATGCCTCCCGCATTGTCCTGCGGTTCTCCGGAGTTGTGCCAGCCGCGCGGTCGGGAGCACTCGCCGGCAGGACGATGAAATCCCGATGGGGAAGAAGAAAGGATCCATCCGCACGCTCTCCTGAGAGGAGGAGGTCGTTGTTCTCCTGCCGGGTGATCCGCCATCCATCCACCTGCAGGGTAGCCGGACCGGCCGGGGGATCCAGCCGGCTGCCGCCTGATGCAAAGGGATGGAGCAGGGTGGTGAAAGTGTACTCTCCCGCCGCTCTCTTCTGAAAAAGGACGCTGCCCTTGTCCCGGTGTTTCCCCAGCAGAATTGCATCAGGGGGTGATGCGAGCTGGATGATCTCCAGGCCGCTGCCGTCTGCGAATTCGGCGACCACAGTCCGGTCATTAACCTGCCGATAGCGGCCCTGCCAGAGCTGCTGCCAGGTGTGGGCCGCTGCGCTGCTAAAATGGTCGCGGATGATCCAGAAACCGTCCTTGATGAAGAGTACTTCACGGAAATAGCGGATGCCAAGGGTGTCATACCCGTTGTGGGTGGCGCGGAAGTAATCGAATCCCTGCGCGGTGCGCCACTCCTGGACGGCAGGTTGGGGCAGCCGGCCCCATTTGCCAAAGCCGGATCCCCCTTCATTGGGGATCCAGTCCTGTCCCTGCGCCACACTGTCAAGCAGGGCCACATTCTTCACCCAGGAGTTCTTCCAGAAAGGGTACTCCGGGGTATTGTAGCTCACCTGATAGTTGGGCAGGATCTCATGGCCGTTGGCCCAGGCGACCACGCCGAGCATGTCGCCATGCTGATGGTCGGGTTTGATCCGGGAGAGGCCGGCGGAGATGACCATCTGGAGATCATCCGCCTCCCAACCTGAGCGCAGGATGTAGTAGCCGCTTTGCTCCAGGGCGAGCGAGGGGTAGTCCGGCTGCAGGCCGGTCAGCTCGTGGATGCGGGCGTGCTGCTCCGGACGGGTCAGCCAGTAGAGTTCGGCCGGGATTTCGTTTCCGGCGAAGTAGCGGAAGAGGGGATCTCCGAAGAGCAGTGTACCGGCGCTCATGGGGATGCTGATATCATTGTTTTCAGCATAGGCGGAGTCGGTGTCGTCCTGCAGCACCGGCAGGCGCCGGTCGGGCCTGGCCAGCTGCGCCAGGGCGGTGAACATCATGCGGAACCTGGCGGTGAATTCCTCCGGCAGCTCGATCCGGTTGAGCCGGGCCAGCTGGCAGACGCGGAAGTAGTTGTCGATATCGCCGATGTGGTAATGGACCGAGCGTTCGAATTGAAAACCGTCCGGGTTGATCTCCTGCTGCATGTGCCGGGCCAGGCTGGCGATGGCCTGCGTGCGCCATTCATCCGCCGCGCGGAAATCGCTGAAAACCACCGCAAGTTCAAAGAGGGCAGCCAGCCCCTTGGTGTGATGGTTGCCGGAACGGTACTTTTTTGTCCCTTTCTCCAGCATGAAACCATGGTGAAGCAGAGTGCGGATCAGCAGCAGTTGGGCGTGATCGTCATATTCTTCGGCTGCCAGATAGAGATGGTGCGCGAAGAGCCAGTTCTGCACGCGCATGCCGCCGCGCAGGTTTTCATAGATGCCATTGCCGGCCCGGTCGTAGGCCCCGGCGGCGAAGGCCCGGTTGAGATCCTCGACCTGCTCCAGCCAGTAGCGCAGATAACGGGGCTCTTTTTCATAATAGTATGCGAGGGCCATATCGCGGCTTTTATTCTGGCGGGCGAGGTGGCGGAGCTCGTAGGCGGTGACCTCCCTGCCGTGGAGGTTCCGGAAGGGCAGGATCCATTCGGTATCGGCGGGATAAGTGGTCATATGGTCGCGCGCGAGGTCAAGGTGTTCCCTGCGCAGCCGCGGATAGCGCGAAACATAGTCATCGAAGAGCCGGTCCAACTCCTTCCAGCGGAAATAGTAACGCCCGGCGGAGTGCTCGCGCAAATAGCGTGTCAATCTTTGCAGGGCTTCCTGGCTCTCTCCCTGATCGCGCAGGGCGTAGACCTCCTCCAAACCGGGCAGTCCGGGCTTGAGGGCCGCCAGCAGCTCCGCATCGGAGGGGAGGGTCTGCGTTTGCACACCGGCGGCCAGGAGCAAAACAAACAGAACTGTCAACCGGCCCGGGCGTGGTTTTCTGACAGAGGCCGGTCTCACTGCAAAAAGTCCTCTCGCGCCGGGGAGAAGGAATCGATGAGCACCCCCGCTTCCAGACATCGCGCTCCGTGGGGGACCTCTGTTGGCAGGATAAAGCAGTCGCCCTGGTGCAGCACCTTCGTCTCCTCGCCGATCGTCACTTCAAAGATCCCCTGCTCGACATAGGTGACCTGCTGGTGGGGATGGCTGTGGGCGGGGGAGATGGCGCCGGTATCGAACTGCACCCGCACCAGCATCAGGCTGGTATCGTGGCCGAGGATCTGGCGGCGGATGCCGGGGGCGACCTCCACGATGGCGGCTTCATGACTGTGAATGTAGTTTTTCATGTCATCTCTTTCAAATAAAATGAGCGCAGAGTCTGTTTGCCCGGCTGGAGGTTTGCTGTCCGGCCGGAAATTTTACGCGGGCAGATCGACCCTGCGGATGCGGCCGCCCAGCAGCAGCACCGCCGCGATGGAGAGGGGCACGAGCAGGGCGCCGATGAAAAAGACCGGGGCGTATCCGGCCCTGGAGAGGAGCGGCACCAGGTTGGTCACGATGATCGTTCCGATCGCGGCGCTGGTGCCGCCCAGCCCGGCCAGGGAGCCGACGGTCTTGCCCGAGAAAAAGTCGCTCGGCAGGGTCTGGATGTTGTTGATCGAGATCTGGAATCCGAAAAGAATGAGTGCGATGAGCAGAATGGCGGCCACAGGGGTGGCGGCGAAGGCGGCCAGGATCAGGCAGGGGAGCATGAAGATGCCGCCGAGGATGATGGTCCCCTTGCGGGCGCGGTTGGCACTCCACCCCTTGTGGATGAGAAAGCCGGAGAGCCAGCCGCCGAAGAGGCTGCCCGCCGCAGCGCCGACATAGGGCACCCAGGCGGAGAGGCCGATCTGCTTGATGTCGAACTGGAAGCGGTCGTTGAGGTAGATCGGCAGCCAGATGACGAAGAGCCACCAGATGGGGTCGAGGAGAAAACGCGAGACGATCACCGACCAGGACTGCCGGTACCTGAGCAGTTCGCCCCAGCCGAGGGCGCGCTCCGTGCTGTCCGCCGCCTTGCTCTCCGTGGCTTGCTGACCTTCGAGGATGTAGGCTCTTTCCTCTTGCGTCAGCCAGGGGTGGGAACCGGGCAGGGCGCGATTGACGAAGAGCCAGGGGATGATCCAGAGCAGTCCCAGCGCCCCGATGACCACAAAAGTGAGCTTCCAGCCTATCAGCAGATAGAGCGCTGCTACCAGCGGGGGGGAGATGATCGACCCGATGGAGGCTCCGGCGTTGAAGATGCCCTGGGCGAAGGCGCGTTCGCGGATGGGGAACCACTCGGCGTTGGATTTGGTGGCTCCGGGCCAGTTGCCCGCTTCGCCCAGCCCCAGCATGAAGCGGAAGAAGCTGAAACTGGCCGCCCCGCGTGCGACGGCGTGCAGAGCGGCGGACAGGGACCAGACCACGATAGAGATGACAAAGCCCATGCGGGTGCCGATCCAGTCATACAGTTTGCCCGAGAGGGTCTGGCTGATGGCATAGGCGATCATGAACATGGTCATGATCATGGCGTACTGCTCCTTGCCCAGACCGATGTCCCGGTTGATGTCCGGCCACATGATCGCCAGGGCGGAGCGGTCGATATAATTGATCACCGTGGCCAGGGCCACCAGCACGATGATCCACCAGCGCAGTCCCTTGATTTTTTTCATATTGTACTTTCTCCGTTATGCCGATTTCACTTGTCCATGGGGATTGACAAGTCAACGTGATAGTTGCCGGTCCAGGTATAGCGGGTGCCGGCAAAGGTAACCGCGTGGGCTGCGGTCTCCGAGGCCGGGCCATTGTTCACCATGATCCGCCAGCGGAGGCCTTCGCCTTCCACTTCGATGACCGACCCGGCTTCGTCATGGCCGATCACCCGCACTGCGGTGAGGCGGCCGCGGGCGGCGGCCGACTGTTCGCGCGCTTCGTTGAACCAGCCGTGCGGTTCGATCACTGCGGCGAAGAGGTACTTTTGCGCCTGCTTGCGCAGGATCACCATCGGCTCCGAAACCAGATTGAAGGAGGGATCGCCGGCGCCGCTGCGGCCGAAGAAGAGATCGCCGGGTTCGGCGCCGGCCGCAAGCAGGGTATAATAGCGATTGCCGTCCAGCCAGGTGAGCCGGAGGGGTCCGTCGACCGCGGCGGCGGCCGTCCGCCAGATGTGCTGGTAGCCGGCCGCTGTGCCGAGGGGCCGCTGTTCGCTGCTGCAGGCCTGATAGTCGAAATCGGCGGCGATCAGCTGGCCGCGGTGGTGGATCGGATAATCATAGCAGTGCATGCTGTCGCTGACCAGGCGAAAGAGATCGACGACGACCGGGCAGGAAAGCCGTTCGTCGTGCACCAGCAGCATGGTGCGCTGCATGCTGACGCCGGGGTAATACCCCTCCGCGCGGGCGCTCATCACCTGCACCCGGGGATCCGCCGCTGCGAAAAAGTGGCGCTGCCCGGACATTTCGTCCGCTTCCCGGCGGTTGGAATCGTTCTGCGATTTCTGATCGACCGTTACGGTGTTGTGGGCAATGGTCTGCATGGCCCAGGATTTATTCTCCGGCAGATAGCGGCCGCCCATTTTGGGCTCGATGTTGATCCAGCGGCAAAAGCCATAGTCGGGAATGACCTCGCGGCCCTGGTCGTAAAAAATAAAGTGCAGCTTGTCAAAGTGGCCGTGGCCTTCGCCATGGACGCCGTACTTCATCAGCAGCATGGACTGGTTTTCTCCGGCGCCGGTGCGCAGGATGCCGAGACCGCCCTGCTTTCCATCCCAGCCGTCGGTGAACTCGATGCTCGGCCAGGTCATGCCGGGCACGCTCTCCGCCCGGGCGAAGGCGCGGGCGAGAATGAGTCCGGCGCCGCTGACAGGCACCTCGTCCTGAATTTTAGCGACCGAAAGCAGCTGCGGATCATTTCCGTAGCGGAAAAAGGTGAGGCTGTTGGCGAGGATCATGCCGATATCGCGGATATCCATGGTGCGTGAGGCGTCATTGATGGGCGGAAAGACCCCGTTGGGGAAAGTGGTCTGCACGGCTGCGTAATAGGCCTTTTTGAGGATCTGCCCGCGGTACTCCCAGATCTTCAATTCGGGCTGGTTGCGTTCGATCGCCTCCGCGAAAATGAAAAAGGGCTGCAGGGCATAGCGGGCGTAATAAGGCCCCTCCATATAGTATCCGTCGGGTGAAAAGAGCAGGTCGAGTTGTTTGAGAAAACCGCCCTGGCCGTCTTTTCCAGTCCCGTAGAGGGCCATGTCGACGAGGTCCCGGTCGCCGAGCACATAGCCGATAAGGCCGATCGAACAGACCGTCCAGGTGCCGTGGTTATGGATGCGGTTGAACTCGCGGCGGTTTTCACCGGTGAACCATGCGATCATCGGCCGGAAGAGGCCGGACTCGATCCTGCTGCGCTGTGCCGGAGTGAGAGCCTCCCAGGCGCAGTCGTAGGCCATGGCGGCATTGGTGAGCCAGAGGGTTTCGTTGAGCATCTGGTGGAAGAGCTTGCCGGGGGCCTGATCTTTGGCCTGGGGGTGGCGCTCCAGGGTCGGATAGAGGGCCGCATATTTGAGCAGCAGATCGCGGATGAACCCGGCCGCTCTCTGGTCGCCGGTGAGGGTGTAATAGATTCCGGCCTGCTGCAGTTCGCGGTAGTTCTGTTTGTGGCGCTCATGCTCGTAGCCGCCGCCTTCGCCGGGGGGCGGCACTTCGATGGGACGGGCCAATGCCGCCTCGACCTGCTTTCTGGTGGTTTCAAAGGAGCGGATGAAGAGGGGATATTTGGCCATATCGTCCCTGATGGCGGCGGCCTCCTGGCGATTGATGAAGAGGCTCGGGTGTTCCACGGCGATGGCGCAGCCGCTGCCGGCCAGCAGGGCCAGGATGATAGTAAATATTTTACGCTGCATCCAGCATTCCTTCAGTTTCAGACGAGATGATGGCAATCGCTCCGCCGGCAGAGGAGCTGACGGCCGGACTAACGGCCGCTGAGCAGAGGCCAGCCGGTCTGCCGGTCCGGATCATTTGCGCGGCAATGGTCAGGGCATATAGAGACCGCCGTTGACCTCGATCGACTGCCCGGTCAGATAATCGGCCAGGGGAGAAGCGAGAAAGAGGACCACTTTGGCGACATCCTCTGCGGTGCCGGCCCGGCCGAGCGGGATGACCGAGGGCATCCGCTCCTGGACCTCTTTGGCGGTGAAGGTGTTGTGAAAGGCGGTCTGGCCGATGAATCCGGGTGAGACGGCGTTGACGGTGATGCCGAATGGGGCCGCTTCTTTGGCCAGCCCCTTGGTGAAGGTCCAGATCGCCCCCTTGCTGGCGGCATACGCCGCCGCGCCCGGGCCGCCGCCGTCATGGGCCGCCTGGGAGGAGAAATGGATGATCTTGCCGCCCTTTTGCGCCTTCATCTGCGGCAGGACAAGATGGGACATGAGAAAGGCCGTGCGGACATTGACATCGAAGACGGTCTGGTAGTGGCTCTCATCGAATTCAGCCACCGGCACGCGTTTGACCAGTCCGCCGGCGTTGTTGACGAGGATGTCGAGGCCGCCGAAACCCAGGGCGGCATCGACCAGTTTCTGCGCCTCCGCCCGGCGGGTGACATCGGCGATCACACCCTGGGCACGGCCGCCGCGGGCGCGGATGGCCGCGACGACCTCCTCGAGCTGCTCGGGATTTTCATGATTGTTGAGGATCACAGCAGCGCCGTTGTCCGCCAGCATCTCCGCAGTGGCCCGGCCGATGCCCTGAATGCTGCCGGTGACGATGGCCACTTTGCCTTGCAAGGATATTTCCATTATTTACTCCTCTTTATTTGATCAATGAACGGGTATTTGCCATTCAGCTCTCCCCGCACCTCCTCCCGGTGAGGCGGAGGGCTTTTCAAAGCGGTGACCAAATGGACAACTATTTGATCAGCAGCATGCGCCTGGTTATGACTGCTCCCTTGTGCGTCAGCCGGAGGAGATAGAGGCCTGACGGCCGCGATCCGGCTTGCCAGGCGGCCGTGTGGCGGCCCGGCTGGAGATTTTCGGCGACCAGGGTCTCGACCTGTTCTCCCCGGATCGAGTACACCGTGAGGGTGACCAGCCCCGGCCGGGAGATCCCGAATTCTATCCGGGTCTCGCCATTGAAGGGATTGGGATAGTTCTGCTCGAGGGTGCAGGCGGCGGGCTGCAGCGCTCCGCCTGGCGTTCCGCCTGCGGCCACCCCGGAGGTGTTCAGCCGCTCCGCCAGCTGGGCTTCATAGAGCGAGCGCGGCTCCAGACCAGGGGTGTTGCTCCCCTCGATATAGCCATCCGGCTCGTCAAAGGGGGCCGGCGGTTTTTTGCCGGTGATGTTCTTGCCCCGGCAGCCGATGGCATAGTTCTGCGCGGTGGGCGGCTTTTGCACGATGAGGTCGCCGGCCGCGACATCGCAGTTCCAGGCGACACTGTGGGCCACCGCCCAGCCGTGGCTGGTGCCGTAATGGCCGCGGTTATAGAGGCCGAGGAGGCGGGGATTATAGCCGGGGCGAGGGCCGTCGAGATCGACGACGTTGTCCCAGAGCAGCCCGGTGCTCCACTGGCGGTGCCCTTCGCTGCTGGTCCAGGCGCCGGAGGAGGTGCAGTCGAGGAAGACGCAGCCCGAGGTCCAGCTGGTGCCGTTGGAGACATAATGATGGCGGCCGTTGGTAGCGTGGCAGTTCCTGAAAAGCACCAGCTGTGATGCATTGTAGACATTAAAATTGTAGCGGCGCTCTCCCTCGATGGAGGAGACCGGATCGAGCGCACGACAGTTTTCGACGGTGATGCGGGTGGCGGTATTGGTGCGTACGCCCGAATGGCCGAAGTGGAGTAGGGTGCACTCCCGGACCCAGGCGTCCTCGATCTGGAAGAGATCGATGGCGTTCCAGGCGTGGGCTTCGTCGGCGCCCCCTTTGGTCTCGATGTCGATGCGCAGATTTTCAATGCCGATCAGGGTGCGCAGCCCGGTGCGCGCATAGGTGTAGATCCAGGACTGCGACTCTGCGCGGAGGAGATGGTTGAAAAGCGGGGCATCGACGGTGATGGTATTGCCCTCGATGCGGGTGATGCGGCGATTGTAGACGATGTTCTGGCTGCCGGCCGCCCAGGGCAGATCGACGCCGGGCTCAGCCCCGCCGTCCTGATACCAGGTGCCGCCCCAATTGATGGCCTCCAGCCAGCCCTCTGTGCAGGGGTGATAGATGATAATATTATCCCCGACCGCAAAGGGCGCTGTATCGCTGACCTCGAAACAGCGGCTGCCGGCCAGCACGCTGTCGGAAATGATGTCGCGCCGGGTGTTGGCGACCTCGTCGCGCCAGCGGGAGGTGCCTCCCCCGCCGGCGAGCAGCACCGTGCGCTGGTTCGGGCTGTTCCCGGTCGCCCACAGGATGGTGCTGGTCGCCGGATCCTCGCCATCACCGGCGCCGCGCAGGACGACACCGTCGAAACCCAGCTTGATGGTGCCGCGGATCTCGTATTTCCCCGCGCTCAGCTGCAGTGCGCCGCGAAAGCCCGCGGCGTCTCTGGGCAGCAGCCCGACCTCGAAGAGTGCGTTCTGGATGTGGGCGGTGTTGTCTCCCGCTACCGGGGAGATGCTTTTCACGACGGGAATCCGGGGCAGGGGCACGCCGCCGCCCTGATAGCCGGCGTGGCTGAAATCTGGGATGCGGTTGCCCTCCGCGTCCGCTTTATAGACCAGACGGCCCTCCTTGAATGCAACGATCTGCGATTCCCAGGCCAGGCCGGTGGCCGCATGGATCAGGCCGAGGAGAAGCATTATCCCCGCCACGGTATGAAAATCTCTTTTTATTGATCTCAAAACAAACCGTCTCCCATTCGTGCAGGTCATCTCTTCACATGTTTTGCAAAAAACGCCGGAGTGGTGCTCACCCGGCCTGAAAGCGATCTAGTTGATGATGACCATTTTTATGATCGCGCTGCTTTGCCCGTAGAGCAGCCGGCAGAAGTAGAGGCCGGCCGGCAGCTCCTGCGCCGGAAAGGGAATGCCGTGCATTCCGGCCGCACGCCAGCCCTCCACAAGGGTGGCCACCTCCGCGCCGGCACTGTTGAATATTTTCAGCTGCACCGGCCCCTCCCCGGGCAGGGTGAAATCGATTTGCGTCCGCGCATTGAAGGGGTTGGGATAGTTCTGCCCGAGCCGAAAGCCCGCCGGCGGTTCCGCTGCCGCATCGACGCCGCTGGCCCGTGCAAAGACCGCCAGCACCATCTTGTCGCTTTCCATCCTGAGAGTATCGGGATTATTGCGGCCGGAGAGGGCGCCCTCCCAGCGGCTGAATTCCCAGCCTGAATCGGGCAGGGCGGTCAGCTGGACGACGGTGCCATCCGGGTAGCTCCCGCCGGGGGGATCAAGCGCGACCACGCCGCCGGAGGAGAAGACAAAAACATCGAGTTTGAAGCGGGCCGGGGCGTCCGTCGCAAAGATAGCGCGGAGGAGCAGATCCCCGTTCAGCGTCACCAGCAGGGGATTGCTGCTGCCGCCGCTGCCGCCCTCCCAGCGGTCGAACCGCCAGCCCTGAGCCGGAACTGCGGTCACCGTCACCTCCGTCCCAGGCGCATAGACGCCGCCCGCGGGATCGGCCGTCACCTGGCCGGAGCCGTTCTTGAGCAGGGTGAGGACCACCAGGGCCGGCTTTTTCATCCACACCGGCATCACATCGTCCGGGGTCAGCGGCCGCTGCAGCACCTCGCCGGAAGAGATCTGGTCGGCGCCGGCGTCGAGAGGGGCGGAGCGGTTCTGACCGTCCATGTCCACTGTCACAAAGGGATAGCTGCCGGAGGCGGCGCCGCGCAGCGGGCTGGTGCTGCCGGGGCGCCAGAGGCCGTCGGCGGCGGGATTGAGCCCGGGATCAGCGAGCAGGATGCCCGCCGGCTGGGGGATGCCCAGCGAACTCCCCTGCACGATGTTGCCCTCCCAGAGCAAGTTGACTGGCGCATCCTCCTGCGTGACCACCCTGGATGCGCCCTGGACGACGTTGTTGGCGATGACGCAATCCAAAGGCGGGAGGGTGCGCTCGCTGTCGCTGCCGGAGCCGAGGATGAGGGGATAGCGGCAGTCGACGAAGGTGTTAAAGGCCACAACCGCTTTTTTGACCTGAAAGTAGCGGTCGAGGGGGGAAGCGGGCACGCCGTTCATGATCGGCAGCGCCGATTTCATGCTGCTGCCCCAGAGACCGGAAAAGTAGTTATTGAAGATGGTATGCTCCTCGCCGATAACCCGCACGCCGCCCGCCTCGCTGTTGCGGTTGCCGAAGAAGAAATTGCCCTCCACCGTGCAGCGATTGCCATGGCGCAGGGTGAGCGCTCCCTCGCATTCGACGAAGGTGTTAAATCGGTAGATGTTTTCGCAGCTCTTGTTCGAGATGATTTCGATCTCGCCGTTGCACTGCTCGAAATAGTTATATTCGACTGTGGTGCGCGAGTTCTCCATCGACCAGTCGCTGGTGCCGACGCGGATGGTCTCACCGCCGTTCTCGCCGAGAGGGGGACGGTAGCCGAACCAGTTGTGGTCAATGAGGTGATAATGGGGATGGCTGGGAAACCAGACTACCAGGGTTGTGCCCATGTGGTTCTTGCCGGCGAAATAGCAGTGGTCGATCCGGTTGTGGGTTCCGTAGAGGGAGACCCATTTGTAGTCGGTCGACTTGCTCGCCGGATTGTAGTCGACGATACTGGTGTTGGTCAGGCGAGAGTGATAGGCCGGGGCGCCTGAGCGGAACTCGATCACCGCCCCGGAGGGGCTGTGGCCGCCGACGAAGCGGAGGCCGTCGACGACCAGCCACGAACCTGACAGGCGCAGCGTGGAGGTGCCGTTGAGAATAACCGCTCCAGGCACTTCCGCCGCAAGGACGATGGGCCGGTTCTCCTCTCCGCTGCCCCTGAAGACGATGGCGGCATTGTTCCAGATCCCGCGAACCATGAGCAGGGTGTCTCCCGGCTGGGCGGTGGCCATGGCGGTGGTGATCTCGGATGGATTCTTGACCCGGTAGACCTGGCCGGCTTGGGCCGGAAAGGCGCCAGCCAGAAGGGCGGTGAGAACGAGGAATTTAATACATGTTTTGATCATGACATTCCGGGTTGATGGGCGTGGGAGAAAAGCCCGGCGAGGCGCGCAAATGCCCCGCCGGACTCTGTCTGGATTTACAGCCGCTACTTGACCAGCATCATCTTTTTGATCGAGGTGAATTCGCCGGACTCGAGCCTGTAAAAATAGACGCCCGTGGCCAATTCAGGCAGCTGAAAACTTACCGTATATCGGCCCGCCGCCATCTGGCGGTCGACCGGCGTGGCGATGATCCGCCCGAGCACATCAAAGACCTGCAGGCGGGTTTTGCCCGGCTGCTTCAGGGCAAAACTGATGTTTGTGGCGGGATTGAAGGGATTGGGATAGTTCTGCTCGAGGGCATAGGCCACGGGCAGAGCCCCGTTCGCATCCACGCCGGTGATGAGCCGGAACATCGCGGTGATGTTCTTGCTCTGATCCAGAGTCACCTGGACGGGATTGACCAGGCCGGTCAGATCGCCGGCCCAGCCCTCAAAATAATGGGCGGAGTCGGGCACCGCGTGCAGGGTGACCACGGTGTTCGGGTCCCAGGTTTTGCCAAGGGGTGCGGGATCGACCTGTACCTGCCCCGGGCCGTCGACGACCAGATTGAGGCTGACATGGGCCGGGGTCTGGGTCGCCCAGCGCAGGTCGCCGAGGGCCTCGCCGTCATGGCCGAGTCCGTAGAGATGGGAGGCGGCCAGCAGTGTATAGTCGCCGGCAGCCGCGTCGCGGAACTGTGGATCGATGCCCCATACCGTTGCCGCATCGACCAGTCCATCAGTGGCCTTGATCTCGACTTGAGCCACGCGGAAGGTGTCGATGTGGGAGACAAAGGCCGGCACGCCGGTGTTGCCCTGGCAGTCCATGAGATTGCCGTCGCGGCCGTGGCCGGAGGTGCGGGTGTTGGCGATGATGACGTCACGGACGATGGCGCCGCCGCTGTTCTTCAGGTAAAAGGCGGCCGTCCCCGAGTTGTTGACCGTCACGTGCTCGATGATCACCGGGGCGTCCGGGGTGGCGGCATCGAGATCGGAGTAGTAGCGCACACACTCGGCGTCGATGTCGGTGAAGGTACAGTTGCGCACGATCAGCGAATCGAGACAACGGTCGGTGGGATACTTTTCGGTCTCGGAGATGCGGATCGCCTCATAGCCGAAATGGGCGAAGGAGCAGTTCTCGATCCGGATCGTGCCGGCGACGATGTTGACATCAAAGCGCACAGCGTGGCCGTCCTTGAGCGGATCCTTCAATTCGTAGAAATTGATCAGGTCGCAGTTGCGCAGGGTGATGTCGGCGCCATGTCTGACCGTATCAACGGTGTCGTAGTCGCGCAGACGGATGGCGTATTTCATGCCGTGGCTCTGCTCGTGGCCGCCGTCGATGACAACACCGTCGATGGTGAAATCGTCAAAGACACGGAAGACATCGAGGTTGGTCTTTTCCGGATCGCTGTTGGTGATGACGGGTTTCTGCGCCAGGCCGGGGGCGGCGGCGATGGTGAGCGGCGCGCGCACCGCCACATCCTCGGTTTTGCGCGAAGTATAGAGCCCGCCGCTGGTGGTCAGCACCAGGCTGTCGATATAGCTGTTGTTGTTGGCGAACTCGACCGCATCGTAGAGGTCCCAGGAGTCGTCGATCGCCAGGGCCCGGCCGGTGAAGACCTTTTCGGCGAAGGTGGCGGTCACGGCTCTGGACATATCCATGGTCACGCTGGCGGGATTAACACTGCCGGTCAAATCCCCGCTCCAGCCGCTGAATTCCCATCCCGGCAAGGCCGCTGCGGTCAGGATGACCACCGCGCTGCTGTCGTAGGTGCCGAGAATGGGCGCGGGATCTGCCGCGACCGTCCCCTTGCCCTCGACGGTCAGATTCAGGGCGAACTGGGTGAAGGTGCTGGCAAAGGAGGCGGTGATGTGCATGGCAGAGTCGATCGCGACCTGGACCGGATTGACCGTCCCTGTCAAATCGCCCAGCCATTCGATGAATTTCCAGTCGGCCCGGGGTACGGCCGTCAGGGTGACCAGATCGCCCTGGAAATACTTGCCTTCCACCGGCGCCGGATCGAGCATGACTTGGCCAAGGCCGAGCGTATCGATGGTCACAGCAACCCTGGCGGCCATGTTCTCGAATCTGGCCTTGACGCTCTTGTCGCTGTCCATGGTGATGGTGGCGACGGGATTGTCGGGCGGGAAGATAAGCACACCCTCCCAGCCGGCCAGCTTCCAGCCGGCATCAGGCACTGCGGTCAGGGTCACCACCGTCCCGGGCGCATAAGCCCCGCCCGGGGGATCGAGGGTGACCACGCCCTTGCCCTCGGTCTGAACGGTCAGAAGGCGCTGGTCTGGCGATACCTCCCAGCGCAGATCCCCCATCGCCCGGCCGTCGTCAGCGGCGCCGCGGACCGGCGAGTTCACCGCCAGACGATAGTCAAAGGTAGCCGGATTGTAATAGAGGGGATCGACCGCCAGATTGTTGCTGCCGGTGATCTCGCTGCCGTTGAGCTTGGCGATCTTGGTGTTGAAGAGGTCGGAATAGCTCAAGGAAGAGGCGCCGTAGAGCTCGACCGAGGCCGAGGCGGTGCCGCCCTGATTGGTAAAGATGCAGTTTTTAACCTGGACGTCCTGGACGTCCCTGGGATAGAGGATGCGCTTGTTCTCGCGGTAGGAGACCGAATCGAATGTGCAGTGGTTGATGCGGATCACCGGGTTGGTGTATTCGACATAGAGGGCCTCACGTCCGATCTTGACAAAGGTGCAGTTCTCGAGTTCGAGATAGTGGACTGTCGGGGCCTCATTGGTGCGTTCACGCAGGACGATGGCCTCATTGTAGGCGTTGCGGAAGATAGAGTCGCGGAAGAGGATGGTGTCGGCGATGGTGAACTGATGGCCGCGCAGCAGGGATTCCTTGGAATCGTGCAGCCAGCAATCCTCGACCTTGAGGACAAAGTGGAAAGAGTCGGCCGCTGCGGCGACATCCTCGGAGCGGATGATGTTCTTGACAAAAGCGGCGCCGCCCTCTTCGGCGCGGCCGTCGAGGTTCAATCCCTTGAGATGGAGGTTGCCGCCGGCGCGGATTTCAAAGATGCGCGGGCTGCCCGCCCCGGGGGTGACGTTGCGGATGACGGGTTTTTCGGCCAGGCCCTCCGCTGCGCGGATGGTCAAGGTTTTGGTGATGTACATCTTGTCGTCGTTGTTGTAGGTGTAGAGTCCGCCGCTGTCGGTCAGCTCGATAATGTCACCCGAGGCGGCGGCTTCAATGGCCGCTTTCAGGGTGTTCTCGCCCGCGGCGACCTGATGAACCACCGGCCCGGCCGGTTTGGGCGCCCAGCGCAGATCGCCCAGCGCCTCGCCATCATCGGCCATGCCCAGCACCGGCGAACCCGGCAGCAGGGTGAAATCGCGGGCGGCGGCATCGGTGTACATCGGGTCGGCATCCATCATGCCGGCGCCGATGGCAGCGGTGTCATTCAATTTGACCGCCGCGACGTTGAAGGTGTCACAGTAGGCTATCGTCGAGGCGCCGAAGAGTTCGACCGCCGTCGAGAAAGTGCCGCCCTGGTTGGAGAATATGGAGTTCTTCACCTCGACATCGGTCACTCCCTTGGGATTGAGGATGCGCTTGTTCTCGCGGTAGGAGACCGAATCGAAGGTGCAGTGGTTGATGCGGATCACCGGATTGGTGTATTCGACATAGAGGGCCTCACGTCCGATCTTGACAAAGGTGCAGTTCTCGAGTTCGAGATAGTGGACTGTCGGGGCCTCATTGGTGCGCTCGCGCAGGACGATGGCCTCATTGTAGGCATTGGTGAAGATGCAGTTCCGGAAAAGGATGGTGTCGGCGATGGTGAACTGGTGGCCGCGCAGCAGGGATTCCTTGGAATCATGCAGCCAGCAATCCTCGACCTTGAGGACAAAGTGGAAAGAGTCGGCCGCTGCGG
>DAOOPF010000016.1:0-38810 GCA_035388125.1 bacterium
TCGGCCAGCCCGGCGGCGCCCCCTATTCGGAGGAGGATGGCAAGCGCGGCTGCTCCGATGACCATGGCCTGACCGGAAGCCACGGCATCTCCCTTTTCGATTACGATAACGACGGCGATTTCGATATCTACAATGCCACCACCGACGACTGGAACCGGCTCTACCGCAATAACGGGGTCGGCTATTTCGATACGGTCACGACCGCGGCAGGACTTTATAAAAACTATGTCTGGGTAGATACCTATGGCTATATCGGTTACGGCACCCGCGGGGTGGTGGCCTTTGACGCCGACAATGACGGTTTTATGGACCTCCTTGGCGTCAACTGGGGACCAGTGGAAACCAGAAAAGAGGTCCCCTGGATCACACCGGCGCAGCCGAACGAGTATTATCATAACAACGGCGACAACACTTTCACCAAAAGGGATGATACCGGCCTGACCCACCCGGAAAATCCCAGCCACATGGGCACCCAGGGTGTCACCGCCGCCGATGTCAACAATGACGGCTGGATGGATATTTTTATTTGCCACCGCAATTATGCCTATCTGGGCAAGACCCCCGCGGGGAGTGACAGCTTTGGCGTCGGACCGATCCCGACTCCGAACCAGCTGCTGATCAATGACGGGAGCGGCCATTTCGTCGATGAAACACAGGTTCGCGGGCTTTATGACGCCGGCAACGACGCCAATGGCGCCACCTTCGCCGATTTCGATAACGATGGCGACCTCGACCTTTTCGTCCCGCCCAAGGATATCACCGTCCGCAAGCTCAAGATTTATGAAAACGACGGCCGCGGCTATTTCACCGATATCAGCACCCGGATCCGGATCGATCAGTGGGGCTTTTCTCCGATCCTGGGCGATTTCAATAATGACGGTTATCTCGATCTATTTGTCAGCCGCTCCTATGGCACCTCCGCGATCTATCTCAACACGGGCGCCGGCAACTTTTCCCTGCAGGGCGTGGCCGGAGTGGAGACCGCGGCCTATGATCCGCGCGGCGGCGGATTGGCGGATATCGAGGGCGATGGCGATCTCGATATCTACTATGTCGATGCCAACAAGGATATGCGGGCCAGGTACTCGAACCGCCTCTTCCGCAACGATACCCCCCGCACAAATCACTGGCTCAAGGTCACCGGGCGCGGCCCCAAAGGCGATGCCGGCGGTTTCGGCACCAAAATCTGGCTTTTCGAGGCCGGCGCCATGGACGATATGGAGAGGCTGGTCGGGTACCGTCAGGTGATGAATACCTATGGCTACCTCTGCCAGGATGATCCGGTGCAGCATTTCGGCCTCGGCAGCCGCACCACTGTTGATGTCAAGGTGCGCTTTCTCGATGGCACGGAGCTTAGTATGGCGGGCGTGGCCGCGGACCGCAAGATCATCTTCACAAGGCCGCAGCAGATGACCCTCCACAGCGGCGACGGCCAGAACGGCAGCAGCGGCCAGGCACTGGCCCATCCCCTGCAGGTCAAGGTGACCGACAGCCAGGGACGGCCTGTGCGCGGGGCCGCTGTTCACTGGACAGCCCTGAGCGGCGGCAGCACCTTTCAGCCCGGTGTTGTGACGCGCACCGGTGCGGACGGCATCGCCTCGGTGACCTGCATCCCGGGATCCGATGGGACTCAGCAGCAGGTGGAGGCCTCTTCTCCCGATTTTCCGGCCGCCGTCCTCTTCAATTTCACCAACACAACGCCGGTCCGGCTTTCACTTGACCGTATTTCGGGATCGGGGCAATCCGGACCGCCGGCGGCCGCGCTGCCTCAGCCCCTGGTGGCCAGAGTCCGCACGCCGGACGGCGGCCCGGCGGCTCAACGGCAGGTGTTCTTCAAGGTTATCCTCGGTGGCGGCCAGGTCAACAGCGCCGATTCTGTCGCTGTGCTCAGTGACGCCGACGGTATGGTCCGGGTCACCTGGCGCCTCGGCGCCGAGCCCGGAAGTGCCCAGCAGGTCAAGGCCTGGCTGGCTGATTCCCCGGAGTGGAGCCTCTATTTCGATGCGGTCACCTTCGGTCCGGCGGCGACCCTGCAGTGGCTCAGCGCCTACACTTTTTCCGGGACGGTGGGCAAGGTTTTGCCCGATTCGCTGGCGGCCAAAATAATCACCGGCGACGGGCAGCCGGTCGCGAACTATCCGGTCGATTTCAGCGTCACGGCGGGCGGGGGTTGGGTCAACGGCGCCCGGCAGATCCGCATCCTGACCAACAGCCTCGGCATCGCCAGGTGCCAGTGGCGCCTGGGCAGCGGGGCGGGAGCCGCCAACCAGACCCTGGTTGTGACTGCGGGTCCGCTGGCTGATTCGCCCGTGACCATAACCGCCTCGGCTCTGGCCGGTGCGCCCTTCCGCCTGAGTCCGGTCTCTGGCGACGGTCAGGGCGCCGCTGTCAATGAACCCTTCGGCGCGCCTCTGGTGGTCGCCGTGAGCGACACCTTCGGCAACCCGGTCGCCGGACAGCCGGTGCTCTTTGATGTCATGCAGGGGGCCGCTTACATCAACTATGCCGCGACGGCAACGGTCGCAAGCGGGGCCGATGGCCGCGCCCAGGCGCTGCTCAGGGCTGGCTCATCCCCCGGACCGGTTTCGGTGCGGGTGGCCGCGAGCTTGGGCGCCACTGCTCTGGCCGGCTCTCCCCTCCATTTCTCCGCAAGCGTGTCAGCTCTCTCTTTCGATCCGGCCAGGAGTTCGCTCTCGGCTACCTCGCCGGTCGTCGCCAACAACCGCGACCGGAGCATGATCACCGTCCGGCTGCGCGATGCCAACGGCCAGCCTGTGGCGGGTGTGCAGGTAACCCTGTTCGCGAGCGGGGCGAACACCACCCTGCACCAGCCGCCTGGACCCACCGACGCCCAGGGTGAAGCTGCCGGCACGCTCGTCTCCACGCGCACCGGAATCAAAAAGATCTGGGCCGTCTCCGAAGGCCGGACGGTCACTACCGACAGCGCCACCGCCATCTTCATCGCCGGTCCGGCAGCCCGTCTGGACAAGCTTTCCGGCGATGACCAGACCGGATTAATTGGCAGTCCGCTGCCGCAACCCCTCGTCGTCGCCCTGGCCGACTCATTCGAGAATCCCCTCACCGGCGCCGCGGTGACCGGCGTCATGTTGAAACCGGACGGAAGCAGCGTCGAGCTTGCCCCCCGCCTCACCGATGGCGAGGGGCGGGCGAGTTTTCAGCCCCTGTTCAGCCCGCTTCAGGGTCTTCACACCATCCGCCTGCGTCACGGCGCCCTGCCGGAGGTTACTTTTACCGCGCACGCTGCCATCCTTCAGCCCGCCAGCCTGCTCAAAGTAAGCGGAGATGATCAGGTCGCTCTGCCCGGTGGCATGCTCCTTCTGCCGCTGACCGTGCAGGTGCTGAGCGCCGGCAGCCAGCCCATTGCCAATGTCGCCGTCACCTGGACTTTCGAGAGCGGGGCGGGCCTCTTTCCCGGAGGTGCAACCGCGGTAACCGGCAGCGATGGCAAGGCCTCCGTCACCGCCCGGCTGGGCGAGGATTTTGGCACCTATTACATCACTGCCAGGGCAGCTGGGCTCGACCGTTCCGTCACCTTTACGGCCATGACGCGAACGGCGCGCATCAAAGCGCTTGAGACCATCTCCGGAGACGGCCAGAGCGGCCGCGCCGGAGCTGCGCTGCCTCTGCCCCTCACTGTGCGGGTTCTCGATGAACTCGACTCCCCCGCAGCCGGGGTCCCGGTGCAGTTTGAAGTCACCTCCGGCGGCGGCGTGGTGATCCCGAATACGGCCCGGATCAGCAGCGCCGACGGCACCGCCTCCGTCTCCTGGATCCTGGGAGAAAGCGGCACCCAGAGCGTGCGGGCCTGGCTGGCGGAGTCCCCGGCTCTGCAGCTTCAGTTCGGCGCAACTCTGGCCGCCAATCAGGCCCCGGCACTGGCCTGCCCGGCCGACACCACGATCGCCGAGGGTTCGGCGCTCTCCCTCTATGTGGCGGTCCATGATCCGGACGGCGATCCCGTCCGGCTGACCGCTCTGGATCTGCCAGCCGGAGCGCTCCTTGACACCCTCACGGGAGTGTTCTCCTGGCATCCCGGCTATGACGCCGCCGGTCTCTACCGGGTCACTTTCGTCGCCTCCGACAGCTATGGCGCATCCGCCGCTCACTCCTGTCTGATCCGGGTGGCTGATGTCCGCCGTCCCATACAGGTGCTCAGCTTTGCGCCGGCCGATACCCTGGTGGTGATGGAGCTTTACACACTCTACACCTTCGAGGCTGTGGCCATCGATCCGGACGGCGATTCCCTGCGCTATCAGTGGGAGTTCAACGGCATGCCCGTCGGCAGCCAGCCCCGCCTCAAGGTGACGGCCAACCCCGCCTTCCCGGCGCACAGCCGTGTCTCGGTGCGGATTTACACCCTCCGCTCCAGCACGACCATCTCCTGGACCCTCGATATCCAGACCGGGGTGGAGATCGCGGAGAGCGGCCCCGATGCCTTTATTCTGGGGCAGAACTATCCCAATCCTTTCAATCCGACCACCCACATCTCCTTCCGGGCCGGCCGGACCGCGGAGGTCTCCGTCGTCATCTACAACGCCTCGGGCCAGCTTGTGCGCCGCCTCCATGACGGCCTCACCGCCGCCGGCTGGCATCAGGCTGTCTGGGACGCCCGCGATGAGGCCGGCCAGCCGGTGCCCTCCGGCACCTACTACTACCGCATGAGCAGCGGCCCCTTCCAGCAGATAAAAAAGCTTTTATTGTTAAAATAAAAGTATTAACTTTCTCCATCGCTCCGGGGCCGGCCGTCAAGACCGGTCCCGGCCGGCCGGACCGCGCTCGGGATGGGATGGAGGAGGTATGCTGCAGGGTATCTGGGTTTCGCTGCGCCCCAAACAGTGGCTGAAGAATGTCATCGTCTTCGCCGGCCTCTTTTTTGCCGAAGATTTTCTCGTTCTCAGCAAAATACTCGATACCGTCGCCGCTTTCATCCTCTTCTGCCTGGTATCGAGCAGCGGTTATCTCGTCAACGACGTGATCGACCGCAGCAAGGATGCCCTTCATCCCCGCAAACGGCTGCGTCCCATCGCCGCCGGTGTGGTCGCGCCCGGCGCGGCTGTCACCCTGGCGGTGACGCTGATGGCCGTGGGGCTGGCCGGGGCCTGGCTCCTCAACCACGAATTCGCCCTGATCCTGGCCGTCTATCTGGCCTTCACCCTCTCCTATTCGCTCTTTCTCAAGCGCGTGATCATTCTGGATGTGCTGATCATCGCCTCGGGGTTCGTGCTGCGCGCCATTGGTGGAACCGTCGCAGCCCGGGAGAGCGTCTCATCCTGGCTGATCATTTGCACGATCTTCCTCTCCCTCTTTCTCGCCCTGACCAAACGCCGCAGCGAGGTGAAAACGCTGGGCGCCTCAGCGGCGCAGGTGCGCTCGACCCTGGCCCTCTACAGCGTCGATCTGCTCGATCAGATGATCAATATCGTCACCGCGGCATGCCTGATGGCCTACGCCCTCTACACCCTCGATGCGAGTACCGTCGATAAATTCGCCACCCGCAATCTGGCCTTCACGCTTCCGTTCGTTATCTATGGCCTGTTCCGGTACCTCTACCTGGTTCTGCATCTCAATATCGGGGAGACCCCCGAGGCGGTTTTGACGCATGACCGGCCGATCCTGATCTGTATCCTCGCCTATATTCTGACGGTGGCCTCGATCCTCTATTTCTGATTGATTTTTTCTTTCCGTTCGGCTCCGCCGGTGTTCACTGCTCTCTCCCTGACAGGAGGCATCCCTATGCATTCGACCCGGAACACACTGCTGCTGCTCCTTGCGCTCTCTTTTCTTATATCCGGCTGCTCAGGCAGCCGCAAGCAAGATGAAGAGGTGGATGCCTTTCTGCGCAGTTCCGCCTCCTTCTATATCAAAAAGGGTTCGGACGCCGTCGATGCGGGGCGTTATAGCGAGGCGGTCCCCCTATTCCGCCAGGCCGTTGCGCTCACCCCCTATGATCCGGTCGCGCACAACGACCTCGGCGTCGCCTTTTATCATCTCGGGCAGCTTGATTCGGCGCTCGCCTATTATCAGGCGGCCATCCGGCTGCGGCCCGATTACCTCCGGGCGATCAGCAATCTCTCCAAGACTTATGCCGATCTGGGCGACAAGAACTATGCCCTCGCCGCGGCCGAGCGCATCATCGAACTTGCTCCTTCCTCCACCGTGGGTTATCTGCTCCAGGCTGAGATCTACGAGAAGCATGAGCAGTACGATGAGGCGATCCAGGCCACCCTTACCGCGCTCGCCCTCGATTCCACCCAGAAGGATCTGCTCAACAACCTGGGCGTCATCTATTTCCGCAGCGGCCGTCTCGGTCAGGCCATCAGCTGCTACGAGCAGGTGCTCGGCCAGGATTCCACCTACGCAGTCGCCTATTTCAATCTCGGCAACGTCCTGGCGCGCAAATGCCTGCTCGAGGAGGCCCAGTACAACTACAAGCGGGCCCTCCATTTCAAACCGGATATGACCTCCGCCGCCAACAATCATGGACTGGTCCACCTCTTCATGGGCCGTCTGGAGGAGGCGAGGAGCGATTTCCGCCGCGCGCTGACCGCCGATTCCACCGCGCCCGCCGCGCTCTACAATCTTTCGATCGTCCAGATGAGGCTCGACTCGCTGGATCAGGCGCTCGCCTCAATCGAACGGGCGATCACCCTCAAACCCGCCGTCGCCAACTTTTTTCTGCAGGAGGGTAATATTCTCCAGCGCCTCGGTCGCGCGGAGGAGGCCCTTGCGGCCATGCAAAAGGCGGTCGCGCTCGATTCCACCCTCTCCGCCGGCTATAACAGCCTCGGCAACCTGATGGTTTCAGAACATCCCGATTTGGCCACCGAGGCCTACGAAAAAGCCGTGGCCAACTATGACGAGTATATGCAGAGGCGGTACGGCCGCTCCACCCAGGTTGTGGAAAAGGGCTATTTTGACCTGTTGGCCACCTGCAAGGAGCGCACGCAGATCCGCACCGATCATGCGCTGATCTACACCAATCTGGGCGAATCCTATCTCCGGCTTGGCAATTACGAGCAGGCGGGAAAGGCCTTCAGAAAAGCCCACGAACTGCAGCCCGATCTCTGGCAGCCCGCGGAGAATCTGGCCGTGATGCTGATTTCGCAAAAGAGGGAGGGGGAGGCCCGCGCCTGGCTGGCAACGGGGCGGCTCACCCGCGCCCGCGCGGCCCTGCTCGCCGATTCTCTCGAGGCCGCGGAAAAAATGCTTCGTGAAGCGGCGCAGCTGCAGCCCGGAATGCAGGGCAGCCATGAGCTGCTCGCCCGCCTGCACGAACGCCGGGGCGACGCCGGAAAGGCGGAGAACAGCTTTAAAAGCGGGGTCAAACTCTATCCAGGTGATGCGGCCATCCGCCAGGCCTATGGCCGTTTTCTCAGCCGGCAGGGACGATTCAGCGAGGCGAAGGCGCAGCTGCTGGAGGCCATCGCCCTCGATCCGAAACGCGATGAGGCCCATTACCAGCTCGCAACCATCTACCGCACCCTCGGCGAGACGCAAAGGGCCGACCAGGAGGTCGCCCGCAGCCACCACATCCTCGGAGAGGGCTACGAGGAGGCGGGTTTTTTCGACCGCGCCATGGAGGAATACCAGCTTGCTGCGGCGGCTGACCCCGACCGGATGGAGTATGTTGCCAGCCAGGGGATCATCTATTTGAAAAGGGGTCTTTATAAGGACGCCGAGAACCTCTTCACCCGTGCCCTGGAAAAAGAGGAGAAAAATGCCCTGTCCCTGTATGGTATGGGAGTGCTCAATGGCGAGCGCAAGGAGCACAAAAAGGCGGTGGAGTGGCTTCAGTCCGCGATTGCTGTCCAGCCGGACAACGGCCAGTTTCATCAGGCCCTGGCCGTCAACTATTGGTTCCTTGGCCAGCCTGACTCCGCCCGCGCTGCGGCCTTGACCGCCCAGAAGCTGGGCGTCACTCTGCACCAGAATTTTCTCAAGGCGATCGATCTGCCGGCGCCTTTGCGCTGAGATGAATCGGGGATTGCGAGGTCAGACCGGGCGCGGTTCGGGAACAGAGTCAGGAGGGTAGGGAGGGACGGACTCTCTTCTGCTTCTCTGAAACGCTCGCCAGCATCGAGGCGAATGACCTGGCGAAGGAGGCCACACCCTCTTTCTGGAGTTCCTCGGTCACCGCATCCAGACTGATCCCCATCTCTGCCAGCGCGGAAAGGGCGGCGGCGGTGACGGCGGGATGGGCGGGCAGGGCGGCTGCCGTGCGGCCGTGGTCGAGCCACGCCTGCAGTGTTGCCGGCGGGGCCGTATTGACCGTGCCCGCGCCGATCAGATCGTCGACATAGAGGGTGTCCGAATAGCGGGGATCTTTGGTGCCGGTGCTGGCCCACAACAGCCGCTGCATGCGGGCGCCCTTTTCCGCCAGCCGCAGCCAGCGGGGGGAGTTGTGCAGCGCGAGGTAGAGTTCATAGGTGGCGGCGGCATTGGCGAGGGCCATTTTACCCTGCAGCTGCGGGAAACCGCGGGAGGCGAGCAGCGGATCGAGTTTGGTGTCGAGCCGGCTGACGAAGAAGGAGGCCACGGAGGCGAGGCCGCGCAGGGATTTGCCCTGCTCCAGCAGGAGTTCCAACCCCGTGAACCAGGCCTCGGCGACCTGATGGTAATGGCGGCTGTTGAAGATGAGGGTTGCATTGACCGATAGGCCCGCCGCAACCACCCGGGGGATGGCGATGATGCCCGCTGGTGTGGCCGGGATTTTGATCATCAGATTGGGCCGGTCCACGGCCGCGGCCAGCCGTTTGGCCTCAAGGAGGCTCTTCTCCGCCTCATGGGCGAGTTCGGGGCTCACTTCGAGGCTGACATAGCCGTCCTCGCCCCCGCTGGACTCATGGAGCGGGCGGAAAGCATCGGCGGCGGCGCGGATATCAGCGATGGCCAGGGTTTCGTAGAGCGGTTCGGCGGCGAGTTCACGGGTCGAGAGGGCAGCGATCTCGGCGTCGTAGGCGCTCCCCTCGCTGATCGCTTTCTGAAAGATGGCGGGATTCGAAGTCAGCCCGCGCACACCCTGATTGATCAGCCCGGCCAGCCGGCCTCCGGCGATGAATTCACGCTCGATATAGTCGATCCAGATTGATTGGCCGCGCGCCAGAAGCTCTTCCATTTTTTTCATGTTCTCTCTCCGCTTGCAGTTAGGGGGATATGCTCTTCTAAAAGATCAAGATCAGATCGAATTGCCAGCGCATAGCGGCCGGACTTGACCGGCCGCTGGTGCGCTCCAGCTGCCCGAATCCGTCCCCGATGAGCCCACCGAGCAGGGCGCCGGCCAGGACATCCGAGAACCAGTGGCGCTGATGCTGCAGCCGCGAAGCTCCGGCAATGAGGGCCGCGGCGGCGGCGGGCAGTCCGGCGGCTGCCCCGTAGCGCCGGTTGAGATGGGCCGCGACGCAGGCCGAAGCCGAGGTATGGCCGGAGGGAAACGAGTCGCGGCCGCTTCCGTCCGGCCGCAGGCGGCGGGTGACCAGCTTGAGTGCTGCGGTGGCGGCCATGTTGACGGCATAGCTCTCGGAAAAGGTCTGCCAGTTGTCGAGCCGCTCGCTCCGGCTTGTGGGCCAGCCGCCCAGGCCGTCCGTCAGGATGAAGAGGCTCCCGGCCGCATAGTTGGTCCCGAAGCCGTAATATTTGCCGAATCGGGCCAGCGCATCGGGCAGGAGTTTTGGCTCCGCCATCCGGATGTCACGGTCCCAGGCGCTCAGCCCGGCGATCGCCCCGGCTGCGAAGAGCAGGTGGGGATTATTCAGGCCTGCAGCACTCCCCCGCCAGAGATGATCGGGCCAGCTGCTTCCCCACTCCGCGGCGTGCAGCGCTGCGGCGAGCAGGAGAGTGAGGCAGAGTATTCGCAAAGGGGAGGAGCGGTACATGGTCATACCAGCAGACTGTCGTTGCCGATCAACTCTTCCGGCCGTCTGATCCCGAGCAGGAAGAGGGTGATGATGAACTCTTTGCGCAGCTGTTCGATGAGCTGGATGACCTCATCGGTGGAGCGCAGGGCGGGCTCGAGGAAGGGCTTGGCGATGCCGCAGAGGCTGGCGCCCAGGACCATCGCCTTGACCATGTCGATGCCCGAGCGGATGCCACCGGAGGCGATCAAGGTGACGCGATCGCGAAGCGGTGCCAGATCCCGGAGCAGGTCGGGTGTGGGGATGCCCCAGTCCTGAAAGAGCAGTCCGGCCCGGCCGCCGTCGCTGCCGCGGCCGGGATGTTGGCGGAAATGCTCGATCCGGCTCCATGAAGTGCCGCCGCTGCCGGCGACATCGATATAGCGGATACCCCGGGCGGCGGCCATCTCCGCATCACGGAAAGAGATGCCCGAACCGACCTCCTTGAGCAGGAGAGGCTTGGGCAGTTCGGCCGCGAGGGCGCCGATCTTGTCGGCCAGTCCCCTGAAATTGGTATCGCCTTCGGGCTGGATCGCTTCCTGCAGCGGATTGAGGTGGAGATAGAGCCCGTCGGCGCCGAGGACCTCGAGGGCCTGCAGACACTCCTTGCGGCCGAAGTCGTGATTGAGCTGGACGGCGCCGAGGTTGGCGAGCAGCACGGTTTTGGGGGCAAAGGGGCGAAGAGCGAAGCTTTCGCGCGCGGCCGGATGGGTAATCATCACCCGTTGTGAGCCGACCGCCATGGCCACACCGGTCGCCTCCGCCGCCCGGGCCAGATTCTTGTTTATCGCCCGCACCAGGTCGTGGTCGCCGCCGGTCATCGGCGAGATCAGCAGGGGGAAGCTGAGAGTCTTGCCGAGAAAGCGCGTTGAAGGATCGATCTCCTTCATATCAATCTCGGGCAGCGCCCGATGCTGCAATGGAATGGCATCGAAATAGCTTTTGCCGCGGTCGGTGCTGTCATCGGCGCGGATGATGCGGATATGGTCATATTTTCTGTGGTTGATTTCTTCGCTCATGGCTTTGGCCGCCGGATAGTGATGCTGGATTGTTTTGCCTAATATAGAAAAAATATTGATAATTTCCAGCCAATTCCTCCCGCCCGTGCAATTTGCGGGCCGAGGGAGCGCAGCGGAGCGTTTTTTAGACCGCAGCCGGGTTACGCGGGAACGGACGGCTGCCTGACTGAGATGGTGGATGATGGAGATACACGATCATCTGTATGAAAGAGTGAGCGTTGAGCAGCCCTTTTTGTTCGAAATCTGGGAGCCGGAGGGTGTCGCAGTGGTGATCGGTCATGGCCAGAACGCGGCACAGGAGGTCGATCTCGCGGCCTGCCGCCGGGACGGTGTGGCGGTAATCAGGCGCCGCGGCGGCGGAGGCGCTGTTGTGCTCATGCCCGGGGTTTTATGCCTGAGCTGCGCCTTTCTCAGCGGCAGGAGCGATTCACCCTACTATTTTTTTCAGCAGATCAATCTTTTCATCAGCGGCCTGTTAGCGCGACGGTTCAGCCTCCAGGGGCTGGAGCCGGCCGGCATCAGCGACATCGCCCTCGCCGGCAGGAAGATCCTCGGCTGTTCGATGTTCAAGTCGCGCCGGCTCTATTTTTACCAGGGATCGCTGCTGCTCAACCCCGATCTTGCCCGCATTACCGCTTACCTCACCCATCCCTCCCGGGAGCCCGGCTACCGCCGTGGCCGCACGCACAGTGATTTTTTAACCTCACTGTGGCAGAGCGGCTATCCCCTCCCCATGACCGATCTCAAGGAAGCCTTTACGCAAAATGCCGGCGAGCTGCGTTCGCTGCTGATCTGACCCCTCTCGCCGCTCCTTGAGATATAGGCGATCTCTCCGTGCTCGTTGACATCAATAGCGCCATTGAGCAAATGGAAGGATTCAAAGGCTTCGCTTCTCTGCATTGCAGAAGCTGCGTTATGCTAAATATCCTTCTCATAAAAACGGAAGGTCTTGTAGCGCCGGGCTGAGAGATCCTCGAGCGCACCGATCATGCGGCGGTTGGTCTCGAGAATGATCGAACATTCGCTGTCGACAAAACCCAGTTTGAGCCCCTCTTCGAACGTTTTGAGATAAAAGGCGATATCGATGCCGCGGTGGCGGTGCTCCTTGAGCACGCCCATCGCCATGGTGCGCAGCCGCGTTGTCCTGCGGATATGCCAGAGCAGTTTGAAAAGGCCGAGGGGGAAGAGACGGCCGTTGGCTTTTTGCAGGGCGGGATTGACATCCCGGACGCTGAGGGAGAAACCGATGCATTCGCCATGGTAGAGGGCGAAGAGGGTCGTTTCGGGCACGATCACCATTTTAAGCTCTTTGACCATGTCATCAACCTGGCCGTCGGTGAGGGGGACGTGGCCCCAGTTCTCCATCCAGGCGTCTGAGAAGATGCGCGCCACTTCGCGGACGCGCTGGTCGAAGATCTTCATATCGAGGGGGACGATCTCCAGCCCCTCCTGCTGCATTACCCGGTCCGCGATGCGCTGCAGCCCCGGCCGGAGGTGCGAGTCCTTGCTCACCAGAAAAGCGTACCAGTCCATTGCTTTTTTCATCCCGCTGCTCTCCAGCAGCTGCTGGTAGTGAGCCGGATTGTAGGCGGTGAGGATGCAGGGCATGGTATCGTTGCCGTCGATGAGCGTGCCGCTGATGTCGTACATGGAGAGGCTCATGGGCCCCATCATGCGTTTTTTGCCCTTGCTGCGCAGCCAGTCCGTGGCGGCACCGATCAGGGCATCGGTCACCTGCTGGTCCTCGATGCTCTCGAAAAAGCCGAAAAAGCCGGTGTGGTTGTCGTGATAGCGTTCGTACTGATGATTGGTCTGGGCGGAGATGCGGCCGACCGGCTCGCTGCCGCGCCAGGCCATGAAGAGGGCGACCTCGCCGAAGGTGTAAAAGGTCCCCTTTGCCGGATCGAGAATCTTCATCTCATCGCTGATCAGCTGCGGGACCCAGAGGGGATCATGGCGATAGATGTGCCAGGGAAATTTGATGAACTGCTTGCGTTCCGCTGCCGTGGTGACGCGTTGAATCCGGATGCTCTCCATGGTTGGCCTTTCGGTTTGAGGAAGCCGTGGAATGGCAAAAGAGAGTGGGGAATTGTGCAAAAATCTATTGCATTTTAATATAAAAATTGCTATTATTACAGGCTATAAAAAAAACGAGAGAGGACCCATGGCGAACCACAAATCTGCTGTCAAGAGAATCCAGACCAATACGCGCGACAACGAGCGCAACAAGGCCTATAAAAACGCACTGCGCACCTCGGTGAAAAAGGTCCGCGCCATCACCAGCAAGGAAGAGGGCGAGAAGCTCTTCCGCAGCACCGCATCGCTGCTCGACAAGCTGGCGAAAAAGGGCATCATTCACCGCAATAAAGCCGCCAATCAGAAAGCCAAGCTGGCTGCCGTCGTCAACAAGCTGAGCTAGCTCTCTCCGCGCTGCGCGCCTTTCCGGCGCCGCGTTCTGGACCCCATTTGCCCCGGCAGTTTTCTGCCGGGGTTTTTTATTGCTCTCCGGGATGGCGCCGACCGTCGCGTTCCGGCCGCGAGCTCTCCCCGGCGGCCCGGTGTTCCCCCCTCTACCTGCCCTGAATCATATAGTTGGGCGCTTCCTTGGTGATGATGATATCATGGGGATGACTTTCGAGCAGCCCGGCCTGGGTGATGCGGACAAAGCGCCCCTTTTGCTGCAGATCGGCGATGGTGGCGGCGCCGCTGTAGCCCATGGCCGAACGCAGTCCGCCGATCATCTGGTAAATGACGTCCGCCACCTTGCCGCGGTAGGGAACGCGCCCCTCGATCCCCTCGGGCACCAGCTTTTTGGCATCCTGAATCCCCTCCTGAAAATAGCGGTCGCCGCGGCCGCTGCGCATCGCCCCGAGCGAGCCCATGGCGCGGTAGACCTTGAAGCTGCGACCCTCGTAGAGGATGGTTTCGCCCGGACTCTCATCGGTCCCGGCGAGCATGTTGCCGAGCATGACCGTGTCGGCCCCGGCGGCGATGGCTTTGGCGATGTCGCCGGTCTGCTTGATGCCCCCGTCGGCGATGAGGGGGACCTTGTAGGTGCGGCAGACCTCGGCGCAGGCCATGATCGCGGAGAGCTGGGGTACCCCGGTGCCCGCGACGATGCGGGTGGTGCAGATCGAGCCCGGGCCGATCCCGACCTTGATGGCGTCGGCCCCGGCCTTGATCAGCTCTTCAGCCCCCTCCGGGGTGGCGATGTTGCCGGCGATGATCTCGATCGCGGGAAACTGTTTTCTCATTGCCTCCACGGTTTTGATCACCCCGAGGGAATGGCCGTGGGCGGTGTCGACCACCAGCACGTCGGCACCGGCCTCGATCAGGGCCTCCGCCCGTTCGGGAGTGTCGTGGGCGACGCCGATCGCCGCTCCGACCAGCAGCCGGCCGTGCTTGTCCTTGGAGGCGGAGGGAAAGCGCTTGCGGCTCTGGATGTCCTTGACCGTGATCAGCCCCTTGAGCTTGCCTTCCTTGTCCACCACCAGCAGCTTTTCGATGCGGTGCTGCTGGAGGAGTTTTTCGGCTTCATCGAGGGAGGTGCCGACCGGGGCGGTGATGAGCCGTTCCTTGCCGGTCATCAGGGTGGAGACGCGCTTGTTGAGATCGGTCTCGAAGCGCAGATCGCGGTTGGTGAGGATGCCGGTGAGTTTCTGGCCGTCGACGATGGGGATGCCGGAGATGCGGTAGCGCTGCATGAGTTCGAGGGCTTCGCTGAGCTTGCGGTCCGGCGCGAGGGTGATGGGATTCATGATCATCCCCGCCTCCGAGCGTTTGACCTTGTCGACCTCGGCCGCCTGTTCCTGGATGGAGCAGTTTTTATGGAGGATGCCGATGCCGCCTTCGCGGGCGATGGCGATGGCCAGATCCGCCCCGGTCACTGTATCCATGGCGGCGCTGAGGAGGGGGATATTGAGGGTGATCTTGCGCGTCAGCCGGGTGCGCACATCGGTCTCTTTGGGAAGGACGTCCGATCTGTTCGGCACCAGCAGGACGTCATCAAAGGTATACCCTTCACCCATGATCTTGTTCATCGCTCTCGCTCTCCGTTATGCTATCAGTTAGGTGTGGACGTCAGCACCGGCTGACATTTCATGCTCCCGCCGGGGAGGCCGGGCGCACCGGTGTGTTTTATGGCTGCGCTTTCCTTTACAACTCCCCAACCGTCTCTTCGGCGCTTTTGACGATGATATTTTCCCGCACCATGGCGCCGATGGCGCAGATGTCCGTGTGCAGCAGCCGGTCATGGGGCATGGAGCCGATGCGGCTGCGGATGAGGCGCCAGGCTGGCCCGGTGCCGCGGCCGGGCTCAAGGGCGCAGCGGAAGGTAAAGGGATCCTGGCCGAATTTCAGCCCGGTGCGAAAATCCATCGCCTGGCAGCCGGCGAGCAGCTCGATGCCGATGACAGTCTCGCAGTTCTGCACCACTTCCAGCGCTTTACGGCTGGCAAAGGTCCCCATACTGACCAAGTCCTCCTGGTTGGCGGAGGTCGGGATCGAATCGACCGAAGCGGGATGGGTGAGCACCTTGTTCTCGGAGACCAGGGCGGCGGCGGTGACCTGGGCGATCATAAAGCCGGAGTTGGTGCCGCTCTCGGCGGCGAGAAAGGGGGGGAGGCCGCTCTGGACCGGGTCCATCAGATTCTCGAGGCGGCGTTCCGAAATGTTGGCCAACTGGGCGGCGGCAATGGCGAGGGTATCGGCGGCCAGCGCGACCGGCTGGCCGTGAAAATTGCCGCCCGAGAGCACCTCGTTCTCTTCCGCGAAGATCAGGGGGTTGTCGGTCGAGGCGTTCAGCTCGGTGGAGATCACCCCTTCGGCATAGGCGAGGGCCTGGCGCACGGCGCCGTGTACCTGCGGGGTGCAGCGCGACGAGTAGGCGTCCTGAACCTTGCCGCAGTCGGCATGGGACTCGACGATCTCGCTGCCGGCGAGAAGACGGATCAGGTTATCGGCCACTCTGATCTGGGCCTTGTGGCCGCGGGCTTGCTGGATGCGCGGGTCGAAGGCGGTGCGGCTGTTGAGCAGGCTCTCGACGCTGATCGCCGCGGCGATGTCGGCAAGCCTGGCCAGATTGAGGGCGCGCTGCAGAGAGATGGCGGCATAGGCGGTGAGGACCTGGGTGCCGTTGAGCAGCGCCAGTCCCTCCTTGGCGGTGAGGGCCACCGGGGTCAAGCCTGCCCGCGCCAGGGCTTCGGCGCCAGCAAGGCGCTCGCCCTCGAAAAAAGCCTCGCCGAGACCGAGCATGACCAGGGTCATGTGGGCCAGGGGGGCGAGATCACCCGAGGCCCCGACCGAGCCCTTGCAGGGGATGACCGGGATGATGCCGCGGTTGAGGATCTCCTGGAGGAAGGCGGCCAGCTCCGGCCGCGTGCCGGAGAAGCCCTTGCAAAGGGCGTTGATCTTGAGGGCGAGCACAGCGCGCACGACGGGGGCGGGGATGGGATCGCCGACTCCGCAGGCGTGGCTGAGCACAAGGTTAAGCTGCAGCCGGTCGAGCTCGTCATTAGGGATATGGATGCTGGCCAGCTTGCCGAAGCCGGTGTTGACACCGTAGACCACCCGGCCCTCGGCGATAATTCCCTCGATGCAGGCGCGGGAGGCGGCCATGCTCGCCACGGCTGCGGGCGCGATCGCGACCGGACGGCCGCCGGCGATGGCGTAGAGATCGGCAAGGGTGAGGGAGTGGCCGTCGAGAAGGATGGGCTGCATGCTGCGCTCTCCGTAAAAAATGAGCTAAAGTTTATTAAAAAATCGCGAGATAAACAACTTGTTTTTCAATCCGGAGGGTGAGGAAGAGGATAAAAAAAAGGCGGCGCCGGTTGGGCGCCGCCTTGCGTTTGGAAATCCGCACCGGAGGCGGATGGATTACATCATGCCTTCACTGCGGAACTGGTCGTACAGCTTGTTGACCGCCGGCACATAGGTGCGGGTCTCCCTGAAAAGGGTGCTGTCGTTCCGGTTGGAGGCCAGCCAGAGGGCTGCGCGCTTGGGCCCGCCGTTATAGGCGGCGAGGGCGCCGTCATGGTTGAAGGTGCCCACCAGTTCGCTCATGTAGCGGCAGCCGAGGCGGATGTTGCTGATCGGATTGTAGAGCACCTGGTCGGCGCTGATCCAATCGATACCCTCCTGGGTCGCCAGAAAGGCGGCCGTGGCCGGCATGATCTGCATCAGCCCCATGGCGCCCATGGGCGATGTGGCCCTGGGATTCCAGGTTTTGCCGGTCTCATGGGTGATGGTGGCGCAGATGAAATCCTCATTCAGGTTCGGGTACTTTTTGGTCATTTCGTAGATTTCATTGGCGATACGGATCTTTTCGGCCTCGGGCATGGTACGGTTGTAGCGCGAGATGATGCCGGTGATCTTGTTCACACTGGTGCGTCGCTGTGAATCGATGGCGGCCATGGTCTGCTGTTCCTTCAGGAGCGCGCTGATCGTGTCGCTCCCGCCGGTCTGGGAAGAGCCCAGAAAATCGCTGGACATCAGGCTGATACCTTCGATGAATATGAAGCTGGTCAGAAATACCAATCCGGCGATAATCCTCAGCTCATTTTTACCGAGTTGCATTTTGCCCTCCAATAATCGTTGGTTCCGATCTTTAGAGGCTTTCACGGTTGCATTGAGCTTCGCCACTTTCTGCTTGAGCTGTTCTTTTGTAACTAATTTTTGAAGTTGTGCTTTCATTTTCTCTTCTTATTTGGTCCGAATCCAACCTTCCTGATGCGTTCGCTGTCGTGTTCTCGTGTCCATTTCAAGCACCGCGGTGTAAAATGGTTACAACAGCATGCGCATCGAGGAGGTTTAACAGGAGAGTGCAAGGTTCTATTCCCCGCACGCTCCGCTTTCAATAATACCTTTAGCAAACACTATGCCAAAAAAAGCAGTATCAGCCGGGGTATTTTGAAAAGCAGCCGATAATATAAGGATAATATTACAAATAGTCAATCCTTATCTGCCCAAATTACCTTTTTGTAATGGGGCCGACAGAGGGAAGCCGGAACGATAAAAGGGGGAAAGTGGATTGAAATGAGGCAACCCGGAGAGGCGCCTCCGATGGATTGAGTCATTTCAGGCCAATTTTCCCGCATGAAAAGTGCGCCCGGTCACATCCTCCGGCACAAAAAGAAAGCTTAGTTAATTAAAATAAAAACAATAAAAAACTGCCGGCTGCTCACGGCTGGCGCGTTCTGGATGAACTCCATGTCTCGTAATGAGACAAAAGAGCGCATAACCGGCGGGTGGCTCAATTGGGCTTGACTATCACGCAAAAACTGAGTATGTTATCACGCTAAAAAACTACTCATCAACTGCGGAGCGGAAATGACCTCTAATGTGCGGTTAAAACAATGGGTTAAAGAAATGGCGGAGTTGTGTGAGCCGGACCGGGTGCACTGGTGTGACGGATCACAGGCGGAATATGATCAGATCTGTTCAATTTTGATACACAATGGCACTTTCCGCCGCCTCAATCCCGGCCTGCGGCCCAACTCCTTCCTCTGCGAGTCCGATCCCCGTGACGTGGCGCGCGTGGAGCAGTCGACCTTTATCTGCTCACGCCAGCGCGATGATGCCGGTGTCACCAATAACTGGCGCGATCCGGACGAGATGAAGGCGACTCTGATCCCTCTCTATCGCGGCTGCATGCGCGGCCGCACCATGTACGTCATCCCCTACAGCATGGGCCCCCTGGGCTCGCCCATCAGCCAGATCGGCGTCGAGCTGACCGACTCGGGTTACGTGGCGGCCAACATGCGCATCATGACGCGCATGGGCAAAGAGGTGCTGGACGTCCTGGGCGATAATCCCTTCATCCCCTGCCTCCATTCTGTCGGCAAGCCCCTGCAGCCCGGGGAACAAGATGTGCCCTGGCCCTGTAATCCTGAGAACCGCTACATCGTCCACTTTCCAGAAGAGAAGATGATCTGGTCCTACGGCAGCGGTTACGGCGGCAACGCCCTGCTCGGCAAAAAGTGCTTCGCCCTGCGCATCGCCTCGGTGATGGCGCGCGAGCGGGGCTGGCTGGCTGAGCATATGCTGATCCTGGGACTTACCAGCCCGGAGGGCGAGAAAAAATATATCACCGGCGCTTTTCCGAGTGCCTGCGGCAAGACCAACCTGGCCATGCTCATCCCGAGCATGCCCGGCTGGAAGGTGGAGACGGTCGGCGATGACATCGCCTGGATGAAATTCGGCGAGGACGGCCGCCTCTATGCGATCAACCCCGAATTCGGCTTTTTCGGTGTGGCGCCCGGCACCTCGATGCACTCGAACCGCAACGCCATGCTGAGCATGCGCGAGAACTCGATCTTTACCAATGTGGCCCTCACCCCGGAGGGGGATGTCTGGTGGGAGGGAATGACCCCGGAGAAACCGCCGCGTCTGACCAGCTGGATCAATGAGCCCTGGACTCCCGAGAGCGGCAAGCCGGCGGCCCATCCCAATGCCCGCTTCACCGCGCCGGCCGGCCAGTGTCCGACGATTGATCCGGCCTGGGAGGATCCCCGCGGCGTGCCCATCTCCGCCATTCTCTTCGGCGGCCGCCGGCCTTCGCTGATCCCGCTGATCCATCAGTCCTTCAACTGGCAGCACGGCGTTTTTCTCGGTTCGGTGGTCTCCTCCGAGCGCACCGCCGCGGCTGACGGCACGGTCGGCACGGTCCGCCGCGATCCCTTCGCCATGCTGCCGTTCTGCGGTTACAACATGGCCGATTATTTTGCGCACTGGCTTTGCGTCGGCAACCGCCAGGAAGCCGGCAAGCTGCCGAAGATCTTTTATGTCAACTGGTTCCGCAAGGACGCCGCTGGCCGTTTCCTGTGGCCCGGCTATGGCGAAAACAGCCGCGTGCTCAAGTGGGTCTTTGAACGCTGCAGTGGTGCCGGCCAGGCCCTGACCACTCCGATCGGCTACGTGCCCGCGCCGGGTGCCCTCGATGTGCAGGGACTCGATATCGGGGAGGCGGAACTGGAGGAGCTTTTCAGGGTGGACCGCGAGGGCTGGCTCAGGGAGGCCGCCTCCATCCGCGAATACTATGCGACCTTCGGGCCGCGCTTTCCGCATCAGCTCTTCACTGAGCTCGACGCCCTCGAGGGGCGGCTGCGATAGGCTCGGCATCGCTTCCGCCCGGTCGTGCCGGGCGGAAGTCCTTGACATTTATCCCCGGCTTTGTTAGATTGAAATGCAGAGTTGTCCCGGCCGCCACACGAGATCCGGCCGGAGGGAGAGGAACCAAACCGGACAGCCCGTCTCGGCTTCACGGGTCGTTCCAGAGGGAGCAGGATATGCGAGAAATAGCAGCCCCAATCATCAGCGAGCAGGTCGCCAAGCTGTGCATTGACGCCAATTATTATCTCGGTGAGGATGTCCTCACGGCCCTCAAGGAGGGTCTGGCCCGGGAGGAGTCACCCACCGGCCGCGCCATCCTCGAGCAGATCATCGAGAACGCCGGTATCGCCAAAGAGGGTGAATTCCCGATGTGCCAGGACACCGGCTTTGCGGTCTTTTTCGTCGAGCTGGGCCAGGAGGTGGTGGTCACCGGCAAGACCCTTGAAGAGGCCATCACCGAGGGCGTCCGCAAGGGATACGGCGAGGGTTATTTGCGCAAATCGATCGTCTCCGACCCCCTGCAGCGGGTCAACACCAAGGACAATACGCCGCCGGTCATCTGGATTGAGACCAGGCCGGGCAAGGAGCTCAAGATCACCATCGCGCCCAAGGGCGGCGGTTCGGAGAACATGAGCGAGGTAGCCATGCTCACGCCCTCCGACGGCGCCGAGGGCGTCAAGAATTTCGTCGTCGACAAGGTGCGCCGCGCCGGCAGCAACCCCTGTCCCCCTATCGTCGTGGGTGTGGGCATCGGCGGCACTTTCGAGAAAGTGGCCTGGCTGGCGAAAAAGTCGCTGCTGCGCCCGGTCGGCGACCGCAATCCTGATCCCTTTTATGCCGCGATGGAACTCGAGCTGCTCGAGCGCATCAACAAACTCGGCATCGGGCCGCAGGGGCTGGGCGGGCGCACCACGGCCCTCGATGTGCATGTCGAGGTCTTCCCCTGCCATATCGCGTCCCTGCCGGCGGCGGTCAACATCCAGTGCCACGCCGCGCGGCACAAATCGGTGGTCATCTGATCCTGAACAACTCTTTTATGAATAAAGGAGTGTGGTTATGGCGGAAGCAATCAGAATATCGACGCCCCTGACTGACGAGGTGGTCAAGAAGCTCCATGCCGGCGACAGCGTGCTCATCACCGGCATCATTTATACGGGGCGGGATGCCGCCCACAAGCGCATGGTCGAGCTGCTCGACAAGGGCGAACCCCTGCCCGTCGATCTCGCCGGTCATTTGATCTATTATGTCGGTCCCTCGCCGGCCCGGCCCGGCAAGCCGATCGGCTCGGCGGGACCCACCACGAGCGGCCGCATGAACGCCTATGCGCCGCGGCTGCTGGCCATCGGCTCGAAGGGGATGATCGGCAAGGGCGAGATGAACGCCAAGGTCGCCGAGGCGCTGCAAAAGAACTGCGGCGTCTATCTGGTCTCGGTGGGCGGCGCCGCCGCCCTTATCGCCAAATCGATCAAGGCCAACGAGAACGTCGCCTGGCCCGAGCTGGGCGCCGAGGCGATCGCCAAACTGACGGTGGTCGATTTTCCGGCGATCGTGGCTCAGGACTGTCATGGCGGCAATATCTATCAGGAAGGGATCGCCCGTTACGGCATCAAATAGGCCCGCGATCGTGCTGTGATGGCAGGGCTGTCCGGTTTGCGGGCAGCCCTCTTTTTTATGCACGACGAGAGGCCGGGCGGGAACAAAAGGAGGCGGCGGTGTCCGCATTGGTTGAAGCTGTCGATCTGCACAAAAAGTATCAGAAGGGCAGTGCCGAAGTGGCGGCCCTGCGCGGGGTCTCGTTTGCCATCGCCGCGGGCGAGTTCGTCGCCCTGGTGGGCCGATCCGGCTCCGGCAAATCGACTCTGCTCAACATCATCGGGGGGCTGGATACCCCCTCCTCGGGAACGCTCCGGGTTGGAGGGAGCGACCTTGCGGCCATGGACCGGGAGCTGCTGGCCCGCCATCGCCGTTCCACTGTGGGGATGATCTTTCAGTCCTTCAATCTCATCCCTTCACGAACCGCTCTCGAGAATGTCGCCCTGCCGATGATCTTCGCCGGCCTGGAGCGGTCTGTGCGCAGCCGCCGCGCCGCAGAACTGCTCGACCTGGTCGGTCTGGAACGGCGCCACACCCACAAACCGGCCGAGCTCTCCGGCGGCGAGGCGCAGCGCGTCGCCATCGCCCGCGCCCTGGCCAATGACCCGGCGATCCTGCTCGCGGACGAGCCCACCGGCAACCTCGACAGCCATACCGCCGCCGATATCCTCGATCTGCTCGAGCACCTCAATCGGGAGCGTACTCTCACCATTCTCATGGTCACCCACGATCAGCATTCAGCCATCCGGCTCTCGCACCGTCTGCTCCACATGCTCGACGGCACGATCACCGGAGAGGAGAGCGGGGGGAGGCGCTTATGAAGAGCTCCGACCTGTTCCGGTTCAGCCTGGATAATCTGCGGCGCACCCGGCTGCGCACCACGCTGACCACCCTTGGCGTGATCATCGGCATCGGCGCCCTGGTGGCCATGGTCTCCTTCGGCACCGGCATGCAGCGCAACATCACCGAAGCCTTTACCGCCAATGATCTTTTCACCACCTTGCGGGTGCTCCCGGTCAGGATGGATATCGAGCAGATGATGGCCGGCAACCTGGACGGGGCCATGAGCGGGATGCAGAAACGGACGCGGGCGCTGAATGACACGGCCGTCGCTCTCATTGCAGCTTTTCCCGAGGTGGCGATCGTCTTTCCGGAGGTCACCTTCCCGGTCAAGATCCGTTTCGGCGGCCAGGAGGCCAGCACCACTCTGCGCAGCCTCCCTGTGGCCATGGGCGGTTTCGCGCCTTATGACCGGATGGGATGGGGAAGCTTTTTCAGCAGCGATTCGGCGGCTGAGGCGATCCTCTCCTACGGCATTCTCGCCCGTTTAAAACTCACCCTGGCCGGCGCCGGGGAGAGGAGTCCTGCGGACACCAGCCGCACCTGGCGCAGCGTGGAGGCCGATTCTCTCATCGGCGCGGAGATGGAGGTGATCACTTCTGTGCTCGATCTCCGGCGGGTGATGAGCGGCGGACTCTCCGCAGACGGCCAGCCCCCCTTTGCAGAACATGTCACCCGGCTGCGGGTGGCGGGCATCCGGCCCAAACCGCATGCCTTCAGCAACGAACAGGTTCAGGGCGGCATCGTCGTGCCCCTCCAGACCGGCAGAAAGATGCCCCGTTTCGCCTTCACAAGCATGTGGAGCATGCTCAACCATGGCGGCCGCACCGACGGCACCTACGACGCCCTCTATGTGCGCCTGAAAAAACTGCAGGATCTCCCCGCTGTGCGCCGGCGGCTGCAGGAACTGGGTTTTTCCGTTTTCGCCCTTGCCGATCAGCTTGAAGAGATCAAAAGGGGGTTTCTCATGGTCGACACCGCACTCGGCGCAATCGGCACCATCGCCCTCATCGTCGCCGCTCTCGGCATCATCAACACGATGGTGATGTCGATCCTCGAGCGCACGCGCGAGATCGGGGTGATGAAAGCCGTCGGGGCGAGCGAGCGCCAGATCAAGACGATCTTTTTTTTCGAGGCGGGCTGCATCGGACTGCTGGGCGGGATCCTGGGGGTGCTTCTCGGCTGGCTGGTCTCGCGGCTGGCCAACTGGATCGCCAATCTCTGGACCCTGCGCCAGGGCGGAGGCGGGGAGATCGAATTCTTTTATCTTACCCCCTGGCTCATCGCCGGTTCGATTTTATTTGCCGTAGCTGTGAGCCTGGCGGCGGGCTATTACCCGGCCACGCGCGCGGCGCGGATCAACCCGGTCGAAGCCCTGCGTCATGATTGAAGTTGGACCATAAAAAAAGCCCGGTCTCTGAAGAGCGCCGGGCTTTTTTTTTCAGAACTGAATTAGAGATCGGACCAGAGTTCGCCGGCGTAGACCGGATCAACTGTACCAGCGAGGGTGATGCCGGAGAAATCGGCATTAAAGACCACCACCAGCTGACCGCCGGGAAAATCGACCTCCACCGGTGAGGAGGCCCTTCCACGCAAATGGCTGATGATCGAGGAGGCGACCGCCCCGGTACCACAGGCGAGGGTTTCGGCCTCGACTCCGCGTTCATAGGTGCGGACGCGGAGGTGATGGCTGTCGAGTACCTGGACAAAATCGATATTGGCGCCTTCGGGGAAGGCGGGATGGCGGCGGTACCAGGCCCCGCGGCCGGCGACGTCCACAGCCGTAACCTCCCCGGTGAAGAGAACGTAATGGGGCACGCCGGTGTCGATATAGCCGCCCGGTGTCACTCCGTCGTCGTCGTCGGCGAGC
The DNA here is from genome assembly GCA_035388125.1 of bacterium. Classification (GTDB taxonomy): domain Bacteria; phylum Zhuqueibacterota; class Zhuqueibacteria; order Residuimicrobiales; family Residuimicrobiaceae; genus JAKPUX01. The sequence goes on from DAOOPF010000016.1 coordinate 24,342, forward strand.
CGGTTGAGGTCATATTCACCCGGCGGGATGAAGGCTGTGGTTACATGGCGCCCCTCCACCCTGGCTGTGTAGAGGTTGCCGTTGATTTCGAAGGAGAGCTCATCCCCGCCGATGCCGAGCTGACGGGCGAACCAGGCGACCGCCCGGCTTCCGTTGCCGCACATCCCGGCGAGGCTGCCGTCGGAATTGACATGGAGATAGCGGAAATCCGCGCGGCTGCTCGGCTCGAGCAGGATCACGCCATCCGCGCCGACGCTGAGACGGTGGCGGCAGATCGCGCTGAAAAAGGGGGCGTCATCCCGGGCCGACCAGACCCCGCTGCGGTTATCTACCAGGATGAAATCGTTCCCCGTCGCGGAAATCTTGATAAAATTCAGCTTCAATTCAGATCATCCATCATCGATTTCTTCTTGTACCCCGCGGGAAGCTCAAAGATTCCTTCCGGGGCCTTGCCCTCCTTGAACTCGATCAGCTCGGTTGAGGATTTGATCGTCTGCCCCATCATATGCACGCTGGTGGTGGACTGGACCTGCACTCCTTTGAGTTTCTTCATCTCCTCGAGCATGCTGTGCACGCTGGAGGCGAGCATCGGGTTGGCGGCCATCATGGCAGTGCTGAATTTGGCATAGAGGGCGGGATCGATCCTGATCTCCTCGGTCGCCCAGACCTCGCTCTCGGTCGCAAAGCCCATTCCCCCCATTTCCAGCTTCATGAGATACTTTTTGCACTCCCAGGCGTTGATCTTTTTCTTTTCAGCGGTAGGGGTGACCGTCACCTTGATGCCGAGGTCGACGGCCGGGGCCTCAGCCGCGGCGGCGGTGAAATTGAGGGGCACTTCCATATAGCTCTTTTGCGCGTGCTGCAGGATATAGAGGAGGCCTTTGTCCATGCGCATGATGACCGAGGCTTCCGGTTCATCCATGCGCACCTTGTCCGCAGTCATCCAGATCGACTTGAACTTTTCGCTCGCGGGAGTGGTCTGCCCCATCATCGTGACGGCGTCGGTTTTCTCTTTCTCTTTCATAAAGATATCCGCCTGGGCAGCACTTGTGGAGAGGAATATCAGCAAGATGACGGCAAGGATGCGGATTGGATATTTCATCAGGACCTCCTTCTGGGGATGTGACGGGTGAACGGAATGCCGGACTACTGCTCCCCTGCGAACGGGGAGAGATCGCTGGGCGTGCGAGACAGGGGATAATTCCTGTACGGTGCCGGTGGAAAAAAGTTGCGGATCAGCCGAGCTTTTGTTTGACCAGATCAAGAAAGACCCCTTCGGCCATCGCCGATTCATGGGCAAGGATCTGTTCCACCTCGGCGGTGATGATCTCCCGGCTGGCTGCAAAATCGGGATCGCTGGTAGCGAGATCTTCATAGTCATCAGCGATTTCGGCGATAAAATTCTCGCGGAAGGGTTTGGTGGTCTGCAGCCGGTCGATCAGAGCGAGCGAACGGTTGAGGATCTGGAAAAAGATCACCCGGGCATGGGCGTATTTGCCCTCGTTGCGCAGAGATTTGGCGCGGACGAAGAGGAACTGGCAGGACTCGACGATCTGCTGGGGATCGATCTTTTGCGCCTGCGGGAAATCAAAGATGTCGGCCACCTCCTCCTGGATGGAGGTCAACTCATCCCGTCCCGCCGGACTGATAAAAAAGGAACTCAGCTCCGGAAAAACTTCAATGAGGTTGACGAAAATGTCCACCAGGGCGGTTTTGTCCTTGAGCCGGATCGCCTTGCGCAGATCCTGGTAGCTGGTGAAGGTCTGGGGCTCGTTGAGCCAGGTGAGGAGCAGCGCCACCTGATGCTCACAGCGGCTGCTGCCGAGCGGGCAGGTACAGCGGCCAAAGAACTGCTCGCCATCGATGATCATCTCCACCCGGTAATTACCCTTGCTCCGTACCATCGCCGAAAGACCGTAATTGGTCTGAAAGCGGTGTCTCACCCATCCATTTTCGTAGATCTGTTCGCCTGCTCGGAAGGCTTCAGGCGTCGCATAAGCCGAGACATCCAGAGGGGTTATTCGAGAGGGCATGCTTGAGTCCCTTCGTTATTCCGGAGAACGATGCGAGGTTTGCGGAGGGCGCCGAATGGCAGCCGTGGCGTCCCCTCCGGCGGCCGATATCAGGTTTTGGAAGCGGAGTTCTTTTTCAGATCGCGAATTTTTTGCACGATGAGCTTGAGCGACTCTTTATCCAGCTCGGCGCTGCTCTTCCACCCACCCTCAGCACTGGTGCGTTTTTCCATGCCGCCGTCGGCAGTCGGGAGCCAGAGCGCGAGGACGGGGACCACGCCGAGTTCGACCAACTGCCCCTCTTTCAGGGTCAGGGTGAGTTCGCCGCCGGCTTCGCCGGCTGACTTGACCTCGTCCCAGGGCAGGTATTCGATGCGGTCGCCCCGGAGCAGCTTTTCTCCGGCCGGGCGCAGTTTCTCGATGCCGCAGAGCGGCCGGACGTGGAGGAGGCCCTTCTGGGTGATGCGGTAATGAAGGCCGTAGATTACATAGCGGAAAAAAGCGCTGATGACACCAAGGATGAAGACCAGAAAAAAGAGGATGCGGCCGGCCCTGAGGGAGAGTTCTCCCAGGCCGATGGCGTTGAAGAAAATCGAAGCCAGCAGCCCCATGACAAATCCGCCGAGGAGCCAGCTGAATATTTTTCCATAAAAACGGCCGGTGGCGCGATGCCGCCAGATGAGCAAGAGAGGGCCGAAATCTGTTTCTGTGCTGCCGCGCTGCCACACTTTCATCGCTTCAGGACTCCTTTCGAGATGCTGGAATGGTCACGCCCCAATATACAAAAAAGCGGTCGAATTTATCAAGCAAATAATGGCCGTTCACTCAGTTTTTGCCAGGCGGAATTCGCCGTTGCTCAGGCGGTCGACGAAGAGGTAGCGGCGGTTGAGCCGGTTGTAGGACCAGATCTCCGTGGAGGCCATGCCCATCTCCCCCGCATGCTTTTCGATCTGGTCGGGAGGGCCGTTCTGGATGTAGACCCTGCCCCGGTCAGTCCGCCAGCCCTGGCGTCCGGAAAAGCCCTCGTTGAAGGCGTTGTTGCTGAAATCGATGCGGCGGAAGAATTCATCCCTGAGTTCGTTCTCCGGTGTCTCCGGCGTCGGGTCCCGTTTTTGCCAAAAGGCCTCGTAGAGGCTGTCCCTTTGCGCTCCCTGCGCCCGCTCCATCTCCCTGATCGTGCCGCCCCTGACGATCAGGGCCAGCTGTTCGACGGCGAGGTCCATGGTCTCCTGCTGCACCCCGGCCTGACCCCAGAGCACCAGCACCCTCTGTTCGGCCCCGATGACGCGTGAGCCCGCGGTGGCGCTGATCTGCACGGTATAGTCGCCGGGTTTGTCGATATGGCCGGCGAGGTCGATGCAGTAGCGGAGGAGCGGGTCTGCCGGCCGGACGATGTTCTTCTTGACCACTTCGCGCCTGGAACCATCCACCAGGATGAGCCGGGTGCGCACCGAGTCGCTTCCCGCCGGCGGATAGAGCTCAAAAATCACACCGATGGCGCTGTTCTGCCGGCGGAAGGCCCCGCGCAGGTTGGGGGCGTAGAGGCCTGTGCTGCAGTCGAGGCTGTCCGCCAGAATGATGTCGCTGATCTGCAGGCGGTCCGGGCTGAATTCCGGCACCTCCAGCTTCTCCTCCTTTTCCAGCAGGGCGATTCCCTCTGCGTTGAGCAGTTTAAGACGCCAGCTGTAGCCGCCGGGCTTGAGATAGAAACGCAGGGCCTTCGCCCAGGAGACGCTGCGCGCGTTGGTCAGGTCGAAGCGATGCACCGTCATGGTATCGCGGAGAGTGGAATAGGCCGCCAGCTCGCCTTTGGCATCGTAGATGAGCAGCTCGACCTCGAAACGCGCCCGCCAGCTGGAAGTGTCGAATTTGATGAAAGTGAGCACATCGTTGGCCATCTGGAGATAGGCATCGACGCTGACCTCGGGCTTTTTTTCAGGGATGAATGAACGGTAGAAGCGGATCTGGAAGAGATCGGCTCCGAAGGTGCTGCGATTGCGGCCGGGTCCAAGCTGACTGAAGGCCGGTGTGAGCGCCGTCAGGAGCACGATCAAAATGAGCATGCGGATATTTTTCATCTTTGCCATCCTATTGTACAACCTGCAAGACCTCAATGGCCACATCATATTTGTCCTTGGTGAAGGGGGGCATGAGGTAGAGGCCCTTCACCTGATCGAACTGGCGGAGTTCCAGGATCGCCTTGCGGGCGATCTCGATGCCGGTTTCTCTGGCGCTCGCGCTGTCGGCGGCGCCGGCGAAGCGGCGGGCGATCTCTTCCGGGATGACCACACCGGGCACCTCGTTATTGAGGTACTCCACGGTGCGGTAGCTCACCAGGGGCATAATCCCGGCCAGGACGGGGATATGCAGAGACTCGGTCCGTTTGAAAAAGGCCTCCAGCTGGTGGGGATCGAAGACCGGCTGGGTGAGCAGATATTCAGCTCCGGCCTCCACTTTTTGCTCGAGGCGGGCGATCTCGAGGCCGGGATCGAGGGCGCCGGGATTGGCGCCGACTCCGATATGCCAGCCGGTCGGAGCGCCGATCGGATTGCCGGCCAGGTCGTGACCATGGTTGAGGCCGCGCACCATGCGGGTGAGGCCGATCGAATCGACATCAAAGACGGCGGTCGCGCTCGGATAGTCGCCCAGCTTCGGGGGATCGCCGGTGATGATGAGGATGTTGCGCAGTCCCAGGGCGTAATGACCAAGCAGATCCGACTGCATGCCGAGCAGATTGCGATCGCGGCAGCAGTAGTGGAGGATGGTTTCGACCGGCAGGGAGCGCTCGATGAGGAGGGCGAGGGCGCTGGGCGACATGCGCGACGATGCGCGCGGGCCGTCCGGGATATTGATGGCATCGACGCCGAAGCCGGCCAGTTTGCGCACCCCCGCCAGCACGCCCTCGACGGAAATGCCGCGCGGGGAGAGGACCTCGACGGAGACGACGAATTTACGGCCGATGCGCGCGGCCAGAGCCGATTTTTCGGGGCGCGGAACGGGCTGGACCGTGTCCTCCGACTCGGGGTGCAGGACCACCGTGCTCGCCTCCCTGCGCGGCTGCAGGGCGCGGACAGCCCCTGCGATGGCGCGGATGTGCTCCGGGGTTGTCCCGCAACAGCCGCCAACTACGCTGGCGCCGGCGGTGATGAAACGGCGCGCGTATTCGGCGTGATACTCCGGTGTCGACATGTAGAGGAGGCGGCCCTCAAAGAGACGGGGCAGGCCGGCGTTGGGCTGGGCCGAAATGAAGGGCGCACCGGCCCTGGCCAGGCGCCGGATCACTTCGAGCATGGCGTGCGGGCCGACGGAGCAGTTGGCGCCGATGATATCCGCCCCCTCCGCGAGAAGGGTCTGCACAACGGTCTCGGGCTCGACCCCAAGAGTGGTTTTGCCCTCCTCGTCATAGGTCATCTGGGCGATGACTGGCAGCTTGCTGATCTGGCGGACGGCGCGCAGCGCGAGAGCGATCTCGTTGAGGTCCTGGAAGGTTTCGAGAAGAAAGAGGTCGATCCCGGCCTCGGCGAGCGCGGCGGCCTGCTCGCCGAAAAGATCGAGCAGTTCAGCCTCGGGGATCGTGCCGAGCTGGGCCACCTTGACGCCGGTCGGCCCGATCGCCCCCGCCACATAGAGCTGCTCCCCCGCAGCCTGGCGGGCGAGCTCGACTCCGCGGCGGTTGATGGCTTCCGTCTGCTCCTCCAGGCCGTGCGCCTTGAGCTTGAGGCGGTTGGCGCCGTAGGTGTTGGTCTCGAGGATATCGGCGTGCGCGGCCGTATAGGCGCGGTGGAGATCGAGCACCAGTTCGGGCGCCGAGAGGTTGAGCTCATCATAGCAGCGGTTGATGAAGACGCCGCGGCTGTAGAGCATTGTGCCCATGGCGCCGTCACAGACGAGGATGCGCTCCCTGACGCGGTCGAGAAAAGCTTCCGTCGGCAAAGGGGCTCCTCCTAAAAATCCGCGCCGAGCGACCAGAGAGATTGCGGCGAATGCGACGAATTATAGAAATTGGTCGGCCAGGCCAGGTCGTAGCGCAGCAGGAAGAATCCGACATTCATACGCACGCCGAATCCGAAGCTGGCGAACAGGTCCTTGGTCTTGAAGAGCCCATTCGGGGCCTTGACAAAGGGTTTGATCTTTTCTCCCTTGTCCCAGGCGATGCCCATATCGGTGAACAGGGCGCCGCCGATGTTGCCCAGCTCGATGGGCAACGGGAATCCGATGATCGCACGGCGGATGAGGGGAAAGCGGAACTCGAGGTTGACCAGTGCGAAGCGGTTGCCCTCGAGGGTGTAATACTCCGCGCCGCGCAGAGGCATCTCAAAGGAGGCGAAGTAGACATCCTCGATATGCTGAACGCGGATGCCGCCGAAGAACTCCTGATTGAGCCAGTTGGGCAGGCCGCCGAGGAAAAATTTCTGTTTGTTGCGGCCCTCGCTGAAACCGGTGGCCAGCCGGGTGGCAAAGGTATAGTCACGCATCAGCCGCAGGTAGCGCCGGTAATCCAGGCGGACGGTGGTGAAATCGATGCCGTTCTTGCCGAGCCCCGGACTGTAGGTGACACCGAGCGCCATGCCCCCGCCGTTGACCGGTCCGGTGTAGCCCCAGACGGTGGTATCGCGCGTGTAGGTGAGGTTATTCATGAGGAAGAAACGGTCGCGCGCGGAGAGGTAGCCGCGATCGATGAGCTGATCGACGATCTCGTCGGGGATCTCCAGATAGGAGCGGCTGATGCCCATGGCGCCGAGGCCGTAGCTGATCCGTTCAAACTTGTTGAAAGGGTTGCTCATGAGCAGGCTCAGGCCGTAATTGCGGTCACGGACAAAACCGGTGTAATCGGAGTAATAGTAATAGGCGTTGTGATAGAGCCCGGTGCCGATGTCGAGCTGGCGGGGCAGATAGTAGTAGGTGAGGGCATAATCGGCGTTGCGGAAATCTCCGTAAAGGCCGAGGCCGATGTTGAGGCGGTGGTTGCCGAGCACATCGGAGAGCATGATGTTGGTCATGCCCTGTGTGCCATAGAACTGGCTGTAGCCGACGCCGCCGTAAACCAGATCGGGCGTGAGTTCGACCTTGTATTTGTTGACCTTGTAGCTGCCTGTGGGCATCTTGAATTCGGTCGAATCGAGAAAGATCTTTTTTGTGGTCTGGGTGACCAGCTCGCCCTGGGCGAAGCGGTCATCGAAGACAAAGTCGCGATATTCGTCGGAGGGCGTCTCTCCGGTTGGAGGCTGGGACTCGCCCTCGGCCAGGGGTTCCTCCTCAAAGGTCTCCTTGGTCCCCGTGCGCTGATTTTCGACGAATTTGGTTTCGGGGACGACGACATCGCCCGGCTTGATGTCGAGGGGATTTTTGAGCATGTAGAGGTCATAGCCGGCGAAATAGAAAGAGATGAAGACCAGCCGGTCGGCGTTCCCGCCCCAGGTCGGCTGATAGGCGCCGGTCAGGACGTTGGTGATGGGCCATTCTTCACCGCTCTCCAGGTTTTTAAGCCAGATATTGCTGACCCCCTGGCGCTCGCTGGAGAAGGCGATGGTTTTGCCGTCCGCGGCGAAAACGGGCACCCGCTCGCTGAATTCGCCCTCTACGATGCGCGTGACCGCGCCGTTCTCGATGGCGAGTTCGTAGATATCCATATTCTTCATATCGAGGTGCTGGGGCTTGAATCCTTCGGGCAGGGTGGCGGCATCCCGGTCGCCCCGGTCGCTGGCAAAGATTACCCTGCTGCCGTCCGGCGCCCAGTTGGGCTCGACGTCGCTGAAAAGATCGTTGGTGAGGTTGCGCAGAGCTTTGCTTTCGAGGTTGAAGAGGTAGATGTCGCTCTGGCCGTTTTTCAGCCCGGTGAAGGCGATCTCTTCCCCATTGGGGCTCCAGCTTGGATTGTAGATGCCGTCGAGGTCGAGTTTGTAGGTTTTGGTGATCTTGGCCTTTTTAACGTCGACGATATAGATGGCATCGCCGCCGCTGGCACGGGCGGTGAAAACGATGCGTTTATCGTCCGGACTCCAGCTCATCCCCGGCCCCTTGAGCCACTGCAGCTCCTCGAGGTTGCCGGCGCGCTGGCCTTTGACCAGCCGTTTGAGAATGCGGCCGTCGATGGCACTCATCATGTAGATATCAAAGAAATCGCTCTTGTCCGATTTGAAAACCAGTTTGTCGCCGCGGTTGCTGAGGGCGGGGCTGGTATTGACAAAGCTGCCGTCCTTGCGGTGGTCGGTGAGGCGCTTGGCAATCTCCTCGGGTTCGCTGCGGTTCTCGACGTCCGGCCAGTACTTGCGCTTGAGGTAGCGATGCCACCGCTTGCTCATGTCGTCCACTTCAAGGCCGACGGCCTGCTTGAAACCGCGCTCAAAGTTCTTGTTCACCTTGACCTTGCCGAGGATCTCGCCGACCTTCTCCTGGCCGTAGCGCTCGACCATATAGTTCCAGACCGATTGCCCGCCCTTGTAGGCCAGAAACGCATACAGATAGGGGATGTCGGGGACGTAGCCGTTGACCGTTGCATCGCGCATGTACATATCGCTCTCGATGTCCCAGCCGCGGCTCTCATACTCGGCGAGTCCTTCGATGAACCAGAGTGGCACCTGCATCTGGGTGATGCCGGTGATGATCTGCTGCGCCCCGGAGCCGTAGAGCATCTGCAGCATGACGGCGTGGGTCAGCTCGTGATGGATGACATGGCGGAATTTTTCCCATTCACCGTCGTAGGGGATGACGACCCGGTTCTTGAAGAATTCGGTGAAACCGCCGACCGACTCTTCAGGCTCGGAGAGATCGACATTGGTCTGCTGGAAATCGTTGTGGCTGTTGTGCAGGATGATCTTGATCCGGTCGGTGAGCTGGTAGCGGAAGGATTTCTGCAGATGGCGATAGCTCTCCTCCGCGGATTCAAGGACGAAGGCGGCGATGTTATCCCCGCCGTCGGTATAATAGACGTTAAAGTGCTCTGACTGTACATACTGCCAGTTAAAATTCGTGTACTGCACCTTGTTCTTGCCGAAATACTGCGCATGGGAAGAACCGCTGGCAAGCAGGATAAGGAGCAGCGACAGAGAGATGACGATACGTTTCATAGATACTCCCGTATCATGGATGAGTCGGACAGGGTGCTTTGCGGCACCGGCAGGATCTCTTCATTTAACACCGCAGCGGCGAAAAGGTTGCAGGGTAAAACCGGAACGGGGATCTGACGGGGGCTGCTGCCGCATTTTGCCGGGCGCGAGGTCCGGATCCAGCTGCGGCCCCGGCGATTCTCACTCCGCTGTCTGCAGCCTCTTCTCAAATTCGCTCCGCTCCTGCGGGGAGGAGAGCACACCGATTTCGAGATGGAAAGAGGCGGTTTCGCCCGGCTCGAGCAGCCGGAGGCGGCCGCCCTGTCTGGCGTTGCTCCGCCCCTCGGGGAGGCAGTTGCCCGGCAGCATCCCGACCACATAGGTGCCTTCGCCGGTCATTTTCCAGTGCGTATAGTGGGGGAGTTCCGTCTTGGGATAGCTGAGGTAGAGGCCGATCCCCCTGCCCGCGCCGTATTCGGCATTGATCAAGGCAACATTGACCATGCCCCTGGCATCGGCGTCATGATCGATATGGTAGACCGTCTCACCGGCCTGGGGTGTGGGGCCGTCGCAGCGGTCAAAGTTCTCCATGGCCGCGGCGGAGGCTTCATCGCGGGGCTCGACATTCTCAATGACGGCGCGCAGCTCGGTTCCGGCCTCTACGATGGGGAAACCGGCGTTGCAATGATAGAGCATCATCAGCGGCGCGGTTTCATAGCCGTCGTTGACCACCTCGTCCTTGATCCAGAGCCGCGACTGGCCGATGCGGGTGTGGATGCTGCGGCGGAGGAGGAGGTTGGGGCCGAAGAGGCTCACCTCGCGGACATCGCCGACCGCCCAGAGCATATACTCGTCATCCTGCCAGTCGGCGCCGAAACCGACGTTTTTGGCGGGAATGTTGCCGATGCGGCCGTTCATGCCCAGCTCCTCATTCACCTCCTCATCGATCTCGGGCGGCCCGACCTGGGTCAATCCGCAGGTGGTCACCAGACCGCCGCCCATCGCGTAGAGCCAGCCGATGTCATGCGGATCAAAAAAAGCGGGTGCGACTGGGCCGGCCGGCCCCTGCCAGTGCAGAGGAATGCCGTTGTAAGAGGCGTCGTAGATATCGAGAGCGCGATCCTGCAATACGGTGAAAGCAAATCCTGATCCCGTCTTGAACTCGAGCGCGCGCAGGCCGCGCTCGCTGCCGTTCATCAGCTCGACCGGTCGAACGGAGGCGATCTGGGCGATGTCACCGACATGACGAAGCAGCTCTTTGCGTGTATAGGAACGACCGAATAGTGTGGCCACCATCTCCTCACTGGAAGGAATTCAGAAACTGGACGACCCCCGCCCGGCGCGGGCATGAGTGCCGGATGTATTTAAAACAATGAATTAACATAATTAAAAAGCGGGTAAAAGTCAAGGAGCAAAAAGAGGAAGCGCCTGGAGACGACGGCCGGCGCGGCAGCAAAGGGGGGGATAGAGGGTGTCAGCCGGCGGATTCGGCCTGCAGATATTTGATATAAAAGAGCATGTCTTCACCAGCGCGGAAATAGTTTCTGATCCGTCCCACTTGCCGGTAGTTCTGCTCGATGAAAAAACGGACAAAAGCTGCATGTTTCTCTTCCGAGGTGACCTCGATGACGACCAGGCGCATACCCGCCTCCCGCATCCGCTCCTCGATCCAGGCCAGCATCTCCCTGCCAATGCCCTGATGCTGGAGCGCGGGGGTGACCACCAGCCAGTAGATCCGGCAAGTCCCCTCGGTGCCGGCCGCGGGCCCGTAACAGGCGAAGACCACCACCTCTCCCTGCGCGTCTTCACCGACGACGACCCGGTACTCCTCCTGCCCGGCGTTGAAGAGGTAGGCATCAATATATTCCATGGCGAGATTGATCGCCTGCATGCTAAAGACCCCGGTCTTTTGCAGCATTTCGTAGACGATCTCCCGGTCGTGCGACACCATGGCCCGGATTGAAATCATAGGATGTTCTCTGTCTGATAACAGCGGCAAGGGGCGCCGGTTGCAGCGGCACCCCGATGTATCTATTTGGCAATAAGAGAGTAAACAATAACAATGCCAAAAATTACGCCCAATAACAGCATTGATTATAAATGAGATAGGGTACACAGAAAGATGGGGTGGGCAATACCGGTCCGTTTTTTTTTCGATATGAAAAAGAGGGGGAGCTTTGGCCCGCTTTGATTCTCATTATGAGAATATGGCGCAGGACCCCGCCGGAGCGCTTCTTAAAATGATAATCACGGTCACTCCTCGATCCGGTACTCCTTGAGCTTGCGATAGAGGGTCGCCAGACCGATCTGCAGGGTCATTGCCGCCTTTTGCTTGTCATGGTTGCAGTAGCGCAGGGTTTGTTCGATGGCCATCTTTTCGATCTCAGCGAGCGAGTTGCCCACCATCGGTCCGAGGGCGAGATCGAGCCCTTGCATGCCGGCCATAAGGGTGGGAAAGTGGCTCATCTTGAGTTCGCTGCTCCGGGCCAGCACGACCGCTCTCTCCATCATATTCTCGAGCTCGCGCACGTTGCCCCGCCACGGGTAGGTCATCATCTGCGACAGCACCTCCTCGTCGATCTTTTCTATCGCCTTGTTGTTGATTTCACAGTATTTTTGCATGAAATAGAAGGCCAGGTGCTTGATGTCGGCAGGACGTTCGCGCAGCGGCGGCAGATTGATGGTGATGACGTTGAGGCGGTAGTAGAGATCCTCGCGGAAGAGATTTTTTTCCACCTGTTCCTGCAGGTCGCGGTTGGTGGCGGCGATGATGCGCACGTCGGTCTTGAGAGCGGCGTTGCCGCCGAGGCGTTCGAACTCTCCGCTCTGCAGAAAACGGAGGAGCTTGACCTGCATGGTGGGGGCCAGATCGCCGATCTCGTCGAGGAGCAGGGTGCCCTTGTCGGCCAGTTCCACCTTGCCCGGTTTTTGTTTCATCGCCCCGGTGAAGGCGCCCCGTTCGTAGCCGAAGAGTTCGGCTTCGAGCAGGTTTTCGGGGATGGCGCCGCAGTTGATTTTAACGAAGGGTTTATCCACGCGCGGGCTCGCCTGGTGAATGGCTGCGGCGATCACCTCTTTGCCCGTGCCGGTCTCGCCGGTCAGCAGGATGGTGCTGCGGGAGGGAGCCACCTGCTCGACCAGCTCAAGGATCTTTTTCAGTGCCGGGCTGGTGCCGATGATGACCGGCCCTTCCGTGCTGCGGCCGAGGAGCAGCCTGAGCCGCTCGTTTTCCTTGCGCAGGGCGATGACTTCGACCAGTTTGGCGAGGATCCGCTTGAGGTCGGAGAGGCTGAAGGGTTTGGCCAGATAGTCGTATGCTCCGCTGCGGAGGGCCACTTTGGTCGACTCGATTGAGCCATAGGCGGTCATGATGATCACCGGCACCTGCGGGTGGAACTCCTGGAGATAGCCGAGCAGATCCAGCCCCGAGCCATCCTTGAGTTTCAGGTCGGTGATGACAATGTCGAGCTCCTCATTTTTTGCGATCGTGAGGGCTTCGTTGCGCGAGGGCGAGGTGAGGATGTCGTAACCTTCATCCTCGAGTCCCAGCCTGAGAGCCTGCAGGGTGTCGGCCTCATCATCGACGAGAAGAATTTTGACGGGATTCATGGAGTTTGGCCTTCCGGATGGGTAAGAAGAGGCAGACTGACGGTGAAGCGGGTGCCCCGGCCGCGCTGTGAAGCGGCGGAGATGCGGCCGTGGTGGGCCAGCACAATCTCGCGGCAGATGAAGAGGCCGAGACCCGCCCCGCTCTTTTTGGTTGTGAAGAAGGGGGTGAAGAGGCTGCGCTCGATTTCAGGTTCGATGCCCGGCCCGTTATCGGTGATGCTGACCGAGACACGAAGGCCCCGGCGTCCCAGCCTGACACGGATGAGGCCGCCGGCCCCGGTCGCCTCCATGGCGTTGGTGATGAGATTCACAAAGACCCGCCGCAGCTGGATCCAGTCACCCATCACCGGGCAGGCCTGCACGGCGCCGGTGTATTCGAGGGTGACCGCCTGAAAAGCCGCCTCCAGCCGGGTCTCCTGAACAAGCCGGCCGACCTCGACGCCGAGGTCGAATGGTTCCACCTTGAGGTGGGAGAGGTGGGTGTAGGTGAGGTAGTGATCGAGATTGGTGCGCAGCTGTTGGAGCTGCCGTTTCGTCGCCTGCACCAGCCCGGCGATGCGCTCTTCTCCGCCCGGCCGCGGCGATTCGAGCGCCTCCTCGATCAGTTCGGTGTTAAGGCCGATCGAGTTGAGCGGATTGCGGATATCGTGCATGATCGCGCTGCTCAGGCGCGAGAGGGCGCTGAGCTGGTTGAGACGCTGCACGCTCGACTGAAAGGCCGCCCGCTCACTGATATCCTGGAAATTGACAATATAACGGAAGCGCGTCTGCTGCACTTCGGCGATACGCCCCAGCGAGAGCAGTGCGGGGAAAATCGAACCCTGTTTGCGCTGGATGTAGACCTCCAGATTGGCGTGATAACCCCGCGGTGAGGCGAACTTTTTGGCGAGCATCTGCCGGCTGGCGGAGGTGAACAGGGTCATGACACTGCGGTCAAGGATATCCGGGGGCTCAAAGCCTGTGAGCCGGGCGGCCATCGGATTCCAGTGCTGCACGTTCAGCTCGCCATCCACCGCAATCACCCCCAGCGGCGACTGCTGCAGGAGCTGGTAGATGAGGTTGAGCTGGCGCTGCAGCCCGTCCTTGACGATTCTGAGTTCGCGGATCAGGTTTTGATCACGGTCATGGAGGGTGTGATACTGCTCCCCCCAGAAATGGCTGAGGCTGATCAGAGTGGTGTCGTAGAGCCGCTGCAGGGATTCGAAGCGGGAGGCGAAATCGGGATCACCATGCTGCGCATTGTGGCGGATGAGAAAATGGTTGACGACGACGCGCGAGATGCCCAGCAGGAGCAGCTGGGTATGGAGGTCCTGGCGGAGATGGGGCTTTTTTTGATAGAGCTGCAGGGCGTAATCGGTGAGGTGATGGCCGGGGCGTTTGGTCGCACTCTGCCGGATGTCGAGCACCAGATGGGTGAAGATATTCGAAAAGAGCTGTCGCGCCGGCTCGATCTCGAGGGCATGGCTGCTGCTCCAGGGGGAGATCAGCAGCGCCTCCATGGCGCTCTCGACCAGTTCTTGATGATGGCGTTTAATCAGGGCGGCTAACTGTTGCATCGATCTGGGGCCTCAGGTTTTATCATTTTAAGAGAACAAATTTACAACAATTTTATCAATTTATCAAATTGAGAAATAAACCATCGACGATAATTGCTTTTTTTTCAAATTGAAAAAAGGAAGTGCTGCCGGGCAGCGATGCCGGACAGGTGTGTGTATTAAGTCAAGTAAAATCAATTAATGATTGCAGGTAAAAAGTTTGGCACCAGATTTGTATAGGGAATGGCAGAAAAAGATACCTTTCCC
>DAOOPF010000017.1:0-18025 GCA_035388125.1 bacterium
CAGTTCGGCGCAGCTGACCAGGGCGAGGCCGGCCAGGAGGAGAACAAGCAGAGCGTACTTTTTCATGATGGCATCCTTTCTCAAAGGGTCCGCCGGCCCGGGGCCGTAAATTATTAAAAAAAGACAGCACTTTGCACGTGATTGGTATGTTTACAAGATAAAATAAAGGATAACTTTGAAAAAAGCAAGAGTAGTGATCCTGATAGAGGAGCTGCTCGTGGCAGCTCCTTTAGCTGTCTATCGTTTTCCTGTTGCTGTCGCCGGGGAGGCCACAGCTGAAAGCAGCATCACTTCTCTGGGCGGCATGAGATCATTGCAGGAAAAGGCCCCAGGCGCGGTCGAGCGCATGGGGCTTTTTCCCAATAGCGGTGCAGCCGGCATGCTATATGCTGTCAGCGCAGCAGGAGCATTTTTTCCCAGGTCGTCCCCTCATCGCTTTGCAGGCGGATGAAATAGAGTCCGCTCGCCCGGGTGCTGTTCCAGATGATTTCGTGCCAGCCAGTAGTGTGCGGGGCATCGACCGGCTGCGCCACCTGCCGACCGAGACGGTCATGGATGGTGATCCGCACCCGGCCCGCTGTCTGCACGGCATAGCGGATGGTTGTGCTGATATTGAAGGGATTGGGATAATTTTGCAGCATGGCCGGCCGGGGAATGGTGATGGCCGCTGCGGTTGTAGGGGCATAACAAGAGAGATCAAAGGCAGACCAGCCATAGCCCAGCTGATTGGCCGCAAAATAAAAACGGCCATTGATATCTCCCAGCATGCGCGAGGCGCTCGCCTCCGTGACCGGCCAGGCCCCGAGCAAGCCCCCCTGGTCATCCAAGCCGAGCACTTCACGCCGGCCGGCGCCTGCCTCTGTCAGCAGCCAGGTGCAGCCCTGGCGGTCCACCAGGCCATCGAGAAGCATCCGGCTTCCGATGACGGTGCGCCAGAGCACCTTGCCCTCTTTATCGATACGGGTGACAAAATAGTGCTGCGCTTCCGGGCCCTCCCAGTAATAGCCGGCTGCCGTGGCTTGGCCGTGGGAATCGACCGATAGAAGATTGGTACGGACAAATCCCTGCGGATCACCCTCGACGATCTGCCAGAGCCGTCTGCCCGCCGGGCTGAATTTGGCCAGTACGCCCTGCCGGCGTACGCCGGCCTGCAAATCCGAGGTATAACTCCACAGCCAGATGTTCTGCTCCGGATCGATGGCCAGCTGTTCAGGCCGGTCGTAGGAGGTGGCACTGCGGTTGTACCCCGCCCGCCAGAGCAGCTTGCCATCGGGATCGTATCTGAGAATTTCCCGATTCTTGCCCACGGTTGCGACGCAGGCATGGCCCGATGCGTCGATGGCCAGTGCGATGGGATGGTCATCCGATGGGGCGTCCCCAGAATAGACGGCCTGCCAAATCAGCCGGCCGCCGGGATCGAGCTTGAAGGTATAAACATCGCCGCCCGGATCCGCAGCAGCCGGGGTGCGATAGAATGAGCCGGTGACGACAAGATTACCCTGCTGATCGAGAGCCTGATCTGCGATTGTGCAGGAGTATTGTTCGACGGCCGTCGCAGTTTTCGACCACAACAGCTGTCCCCCTGCGCTGATGCGCACGATGACAAAGAGATCGCGTCCTTGCTTATCCTTGCCGGTTCCACCGGCATAGGCGGCGCCACCCCGGTCGACACTGAGAAATTGCAGCGCGGCGTTGCCCGCTTCCAGTCCTGCCAGGGGCAGCCGCCAGAGAAGCGCGCCATCCGGCTTCAGGACGGCCAGAAAGGTGCTGCTGATCTCTCCCTCCATACTTCCCATACTTCTGCCGAGGAGATAGAGGCAGCCAGAGGCATCCACCTGATAATCGATCCATAGATCCCTGGAAGTCATTTCTCCGCCGGCGTTCGCCTGCCAGGAGCTCTTGCCCGCACTATCGAGGCCAAGGACCAGGAGCCGGTCGTTAGCGGTTATGGCATCGCGCTGCTCACCCGCAATGATGCATCGTCCATCCCCGGTCACAGCCATGGCCGCGCCTTCGGCTTCAAACGATTCTTCGGACAGGGCCGGAAAAAAAGAGTCCCATGCCAACACTCCGGAAGGATCGAATCGGCAGATCAGCAGCCGGCGGTGCTCTTGCCAGTCTTCGGTGGTGGAGGCCAGATAGAGTCCATCCGGACGGCCGAGTGCCAGGGTATGGATCGCATTGATATTCAGCCAACCCCGGGTGTAGCCGGTCTGCCACAGTTTTTTTCCATCGTTGGCATAGCAGATGAGCACGATCGCAGTGGAATCTCCGTCCGTGGCCTGGCGGCCGGCGACGTAAAGGCGGCCGCTGTCGTCGCGCGCGAGTATGCCCTGGATCCCCGTTTCGAGACCGGTTTCATGGCGTGCGCTCCAGACCAGTCTGCCCTCAGCGGTGAAGGAGAGCGTCAGCAGGTCATTTTTGTAACTTTCCGGCGGATTGCTGCTAGTCAGGATGCAGCAGCCGCCTTGCGGATAGACTGTCATTTGCGGGGGAGTGTAGCTGCCCGGTTCGTTGTAGCTGCTGCGCCATTGCAGCGTTCCTGAAGTGTCAAATTTCCATACAAAGAGGTTTTCTGTCGGCTGGTAATTAATCCCGGCAGCATAAAGCGCGCCTGTGCTGTCCATTCCGATCGCGTCGCAGAGATATTCTCCTGCGCCATCCTCGCGGTGCTGCCAGAGCAGCTCCGCGGAGGGACTGTAGCGCAGCAGGATAATATCGTCTTGCACGGTGAGGGCGAGATGGATCTGGCTGAAACGATCAGCGATCATGCTGACCCTTGCCGGAACGCTTCCCGCTATCCCGCCACAGCGCACCTCGTTCAGGAGAACACCCTCCGGATCGTACCAGAAAAGGCGCAGGGCGGAATCGGGGTGCGAAGTGGTGGCGGCGAGGACGATTTGCTGCCGGGGGGTGAGGAGGCAGGCCCGCGGGAGAAAATCCCCCGGGTAGCCCGGATGGCTGCGGCTCCAGAGCAGTCGGCCTGTTGAGGAGTATTTTTGCAGGAGCAGAGCGGTGCCGAAAGGCGTTGAAGTTTGAAAACCGCTCACGTAGACGGCGCCGGAAGTATCGCTGACTACCTGCGTCCCCCAGGCTTCGCCCGCAGCCTGACCCGAGGCCTCGGTAAAATGCCAGATGCGCTGCGGCACATCACTGTTCAATGCTGCCGTCAGCGGCGGAGGCATCGCGATGCAGGCGGTCAGCAGAATCAGGTATAAAATTATCCTGGAAGCAGACATTGCCTCTCTCCGCCTGGTTGGTATGTTATTTGACGTCCACTGACGTAAATTTGCGTTACTGATCAGCTGGACGCCAGTAGCGTGGAAGAACAACCAAACGCCTGTGCTGTTGGCTTTGCGCACACTCTCTACGATAAAAATAGCTAATCGAGCGGGGAGAATCAAGTGAAAACAACATCGGCCAGGCGATTGCATGCACCCCATTCCAACAGGATGCAGCGGCTGCCGCAGGCCTATGCGGAGTTATTTGAAAAATTTAAGAAAACAAATCGTAATTTTATACGTATTATAATAGGCTTCTGATATCCCGCCCGCATTATTTCATATCATTCAAAGGAGGTCGTATGCGTCCAGGATCTACCCGTCATTTTACCCTGCTTTCAACAGTCCTTGTGGCTCTGTTTCTTTTTCTTGCCGGCTTTTCGACTTTTGCCCAGGAGATCGAAATCCCCTACCAGAAATTTGTCCTCGACAACGGCCTGACCGTGATCATCCACGAGGACCACAAGGCCCCCATTGTCGCCTTTAACGTCTGGTATCATGTGGGCTCCAAGAACGAAAAGCCGGGCAAGACCGGTTTCGCCCATCTCTTTGAGCACTTGATGTTCAATGGCAGTGAAAATTATAACGACGACTATTTCAAGCCGCTCGAGAAGATCGGCGCCACCGATCTCAATGGCACCACCAACGAAGACCGCACCAACTATTTCGAGAACGTGCCGGTCTCGGCTTTTGATGTCGCCCTCTGGATGGAGTCGGACCGCATGGGTCACCTCCTCGGCGCTCTCGATCAGGGCAAGCTCGACGAGCAGCGCGGGGTGGTCCAGAATGAGAAACGTCAGTACGAGAATGAACCCTACAGTCTGGTCGATGAGCTGGTGGCGAAGAATTGCTTTCCGGCCGGCCATCCCTACTCCTGGACGGTGATCGGCTCGATGGCGGATCTCGACGCCGCCCGGCTGGAGGATGTCCATGAGTGGTTCAAGTCCTACTACGGCCCGAACAACGCCGTCATTGCCATCTCCGGTGACATCAACACCCAGGCCGCCCTCGCGAAGGTGAAGAGCTATTTCGGCGACATCCCGGCCGGCCCGCCGGTCACCCGCTATGAGGCCTACACCGCCAAACGCAGCGGCTCCATGCGCCAGGTCGCCCAGGACCGCGTGCCGCAGGCGCGCATCTACAAGGTCTGGAACATGCCCGCCTGGGGCACGAAATGCGCCGACCATCTCGATCTGATCAGCGACATCCTCGCCTCCGGCAAGACCTCCCGTTTCTACAAACGCCTGGTCTATGAGGAGCAGATCGCGACCGACGTCACGGCCTATGTCGATGCCCGTGAGATCGCAGGCCTGTTCACCATCTACGCGACCGCCAAACCGGGCGTGGAGCTGCAAAAGATCGAAAAGGCCCTCGATGAGGAGTTGGCCAAATTTCTGGCCGAAGGCCCCACGGAACTCGAACTCAAGCGGGTCAAGGCCCAGTACATGTCCAATTTTGTCCGCGGCAGCGAGCGCATCGGCGGTTTCGGCGGCAAGGCTGACATCCTGATCCGCAACCAGGTCTTCGGCGGCTCACCGGATTACTACAAGACCACCCTGAAGCACATCAGTGAGGCCACGGCCGCCGACCTGCGCAAGAGCGCCAGTGAGTGGCTTGGCGACGGGGTTTACATTCTCGAGGTTCATCCCTTTCCCGAATTTACGGCCGCGCAGAGCACAATCGACCGCACCAAACTACCGGAACCGGCCGCGCCTCCCGCCGTCGCCTTTCCGGCCCTGCAGCGGGCGACCCTTTCCAACGGCCTCAAGGTTGTGCTCGCCGAGCGCCACAGCGTCCCCCTGGTCAATATGAACCTGATCGTGGATGCCGGCTACGCCGCCGACCAGGGTGCCCTGGCGGGCACGGCCGGACTGGCGCTGGACATGATGGATGAGGGCACCAAAACCCGCAGCGCCCTGGAGATCAGTGAGCAGCTCGCCCTGCTGGGTACCCGGCTGGGAACCGGATCGGGGCTCGATGCCTCCTCGGTCACCCTCTCGACGCTCAAAGCGAATCTCGATCCCGCTCTTGATATCTTTGCCGATGTCGTGCTCAATCCCTCCTTCCCTGAACAGGAACTGGCCCGGCTGAAGAAGCAGATCCTGGCCCGTATCCAGCAGGAAAAGGCCTCGCCGACCACCATGGCGGTCCGCCTCCTGCCCGGTTTGCTCTATGGCGAGGGGCATGCCTATGCGATCCCCCTGACAGGCACCGGGACTGAAGCATCGGTCGGCAAGGTGACGGTGCAGGATCTGGCCAGGTTCCATCAGAGCTGGTTCAAACCCAACAACGCCACCCTGGTGATCGTCGGTGACATCAAACTTGCCGAGATCACACCCAGGCTGGAAAAGGTCTTCGCCGCCTGGAAGCCGGGCAAAGCGCCGAAAAAGACCGTCGCTGCCGTGGCGCACAAGCAAAAGTCGGTGGTCTACCTGATCGACAAGCCGCAGGCCCAGCAGTCGCTGGTCATGGCCGGTCATGTCGCGCCGCTCAAGTCGGATTCCGACGACATCGCCATGAACATGATGAACAATATCCTCGGCGGCACCTTCACCTCGCGCATCAACATGAACATCCGCGAGGAGAAACACTGGTCTTATGGCGCCCGCAGCATGCTGATCGACGCCCGCGGCCAGCGCCCCTTCATCGCCTACGCGCCGGTCCAGGGCGACAAAACCCGGGAGACGGTTGAGGAGATTTACAGGGAGCTGAAGGATATCCTGGGAGCGCGTCCGGCCACGCAGGAGGAGCTGGACAAGATCCAGAAGAACGAGATCCTCGGCCTGCCCGGCTCCTGGGAGACCATCGCGGCGGTCGGCCGTTCACTGGCCGAAATTGTGACCTACGATCTCCCGGATTCCTACTACCAGAGCTACCCGGAGAAGGTGCGCAAGCTCAAGCTCGCCGACATTTCGGCCGCTGCGGCCAAGACTCTCCATCCCGATCAGCTGGTCTGGATCGTGGTGGGCGACCGCGCCTCCGTCGAGCCCGCGCTCAAGGAACTGGGCTGGGGCACGATCCAGGTGATCGACACGGATGGTCAGCCCGTGCAGTGAGGCGTCTGATCTGATTTCAAGAGAGCACGCAGGTGCTCTTGCTATCCGCCTTAAAACAAAGCCCCCATGGCCGTGAAGTCATGGGGGCTTTGCATTGGGCGCCGGCCTTTTTCACGACCTTGATTACTGAGGGGTGGCGATTTTCTTTTATTGCATATTGAAATGCAGGGGATTTTTCTTGATTATGGTTTTGCCGTGGAGTATTTTGAGAGAGAAAATTTGCAGTCTGCTGGCCCCTTTATATAAATGGCCGGAATCGGGGCAGCGCCGAATGCGCGCACGCGCATCCGCTGCCGGCTTGGGCAGGAGGGCCGCATCCGGCTCGTCCTGTACGACCGGGTGGGACGGGAAAAAGTTCTGCTGGCCGATGAGTGGCGTTCCGCCGGAGAGCATGAATGGGAGGTGGCAGGTGAGGGTCTCGCCACCGGCCTCTACTTCTGTGTGCTGCTGGATAGCAGAGGGGGGATGAAGGTGGAGAAACTGGCTTTGATACGGTGATGCTGCGGGGAGGCGCCTGTCGCGGGACTGACCTCACGCCGGGAAGGGGTTGGGCTGTTTTTTTTCTGAAATATTGCTGCATTTCGCCATTTTAAAGTTGACATCTTCACCGGCAGGTATTAGATTGAAATATCGATTTTTTCACAGCCTATTTGCTTTTTCTGCGATTCTCTTTTTATCCCCGCGCCATGGCAAGGCTTCTTCAACAGAGATCTTCCAATTGACGGCTCGAAGGTGATATGACACACAAATCCGCTCTTTTTCTGCTCGCTTTATTAGCGCTCTCCCCGGCCTTTCTGCACAGCCAGACCACCGGCAAGATCGCCGGGCAGATTCGCGATGGTGCCAGCCGCGAACCGCTGGCCGGCGCCAACGTGATGGTGGTAGGCATGGCCATCGGCGCAGTGACGGACCTGGATGGCCGTTATGTCATCCTCAATGTGCCGCCCGGCACGCATCAGCTCAAGATCGTCTACATCGGCTATCAACCCCTCACCGTCGCCAATGTCGGGGTCCGCATTGACCGCACCACGACCATCGATGCCCAGCTCAAGACGACGACAGTCGACCTCGGTGAATCGGTCACCGTGACCGCCACGCGGCCGATCGTCGAAGCCGACAAGACCTCCTCATCGGTGCACTATGACACCGATGAAATCGATGCCCTGCCGGTGGAGGGGCTGCGCAATGTCCTCGAGCTCTCAGCCGGCATCAACAAGAACGCCGACGGCACCTACAGCATCCGCGGCGGGGGCTCCTACGAGATCAACTATCAGATCAACGGCATGAAGAGTCTGACCACCAACACCGGTGTGCCGGCCTACGGCACCGGCTCGAAATCCGACAATGCCTGGAAATATGACATCAATCCCCTGGCCATCGCCCAGATGGAGGTGATCTCCGGCGGTTTTAATGCCGAGTACGGCAACGCCCAGTCCGGCGTCGTCAAGGTGGTGACCAAGGAGGGCGGCAATAAATTCAGCGGCGCTTTGATAACGGAATACCGGCCTTCGGGTCAATATCACTGGGGCGATTATCTCTATTCGCGCGACCAGTACGAATGGCAGAAATGGGGAGCGCTGGAAAACTGGCTGCGGGAGCCGCAGTATCGCGATTCTCTCGGCATTGTCGACGAAGCGGCAGCGCGGCGCAATTACCAGCTCTGGGTAAAGAATCACACGCCTTCGGACGATAATATTTTCGGCGTCTACGACTATCGCCAGAATCCGTACACCCGCACTCTCTTCAGTTTTGGCGGCCCCCTGGGCAAGAATGCGGAGAAGATGAATTTTTTCTTCTCCGGTGAGCTCAAGAACAAGCCGACACGCCTGCCGACGCGCGAAAAGATCCAGCGCCTGCAGAACTATTCCCTGGTGCTCTCCTACAAACCGACCACGCGGCAGAATTTCAAGCTCACCGGACTCTACCAGACCTACTATTCCGGGATGGGGTCCGGCTCGGACGACATCACCTGGGCCGGTCTGTGGGGCAGCTATGGCGCCAAACGTAAATATACCCTCATCTACGACTCGCCGCGCGAGGAGACCGTCTTCGCCCAGAATCTCAACTACAAGTACATCTTTTCCACCCGCTCCTTCCTGGAGGCCAATCTCACCCATCAAATTGAGACCCTCTACGCCCTGCAGACGCCCACGCCGGCCACCGATGTCGACCGCAAGCTGACCGAAGAGGAGCGCCTCCTCGAGGATCCCGGCCCCTGGTTCGACAAGTACCGCTCCTATTACACCTGGTCGAGCCTTTACAACCAGGCCTCGGTCACCCGCTTTTACGAGGGGCGGCTCAATTTCACCTCCCAGCTGACCAATACCAACCTCTTCAAGGCCGGAATCGAGACCAGCCTGATGGACCAGGATTATAACGCCTCCTCATCGCTCTGCGTCTCGGCCTATATCTGGCGCACGGGATTTGCCACCAATTACAAAGCCAAAACCTGGTATGCCGCCGGCTATCTGCAGGACAAACTCGAGTTCGCCGGCATGGTCGCCAACCTGGGCGTGCGTTTCGATGCCTATAATTTTGGCGTCGATGTGCCGGTCGACCGCTATGATCTCTTCTACCCCGCCCTCGGCAGTCCGGCCGTGGGCAGCCCCGCGTGGGAGCGTTCCAAAACCTTCACCTCGCTCTCGCCGCGGCTGGGCGTCTCTTTTCCCATCGGCGAAAAGACCGCCTTTCGCGTCCAGTACGGCCATTTCCGTTCCATGCCGCTGGTCAATCAGGCGCTTGACAACCAGACCTACAACGGCTGGGGCAGCTACGGCAACGCCAATCTCAAACCCAAGCTGAGCATCAATTATGAAGTGGGTGTACAGCAGAACCTGTGGGATACCCATCAGCTCGATATCGTCACCTACTACAACGACCTCAAGGACCAGATCTCGACGGTCTATGTCAAATCGACCACCGGCAGCCAGAACAAGGAGGGGGACCTCAAGGGGAGTTATATCTCCTACGAAAATCGCGGCTATGGCAACGCGCGCGGCATCGAGGTCACTTTCCAGAACCGCAACAGCGAGATCTGGCACTACCGCCTCGCCTATACCCTGAGTCAGGCCAACTATGGCAATTACGGGGTCTATCTCGAGCGCGATATGATGACCCCCGAGCTGGAGCAGAAATACCAGTACTCCGCCAGCGACTACCTGGCGCCCGAGGACCGCACCCACCGCTTCAACAGTTCTGTGACCTATTTCATCCCCTCCGGGAGCGGACCGGCGCTCTTCGGCCGGCGGCCGCTGCAGAATCTCTCCATCAGCCTCATCTACCGGGTCACCAGCGGACTGGCTTATTACTGGTCGCCGGAATTCCAGTACGCTTATCAGGTGGAGAGCAACCGGCGCTATCCAATGGAGTCGCAGACCGATTTACGCGTCGAAAAGAATTTCACCCTGTCCGGCCTCAAGCTCAAGGCGAGTTTGCGCATCCTCAACCTGCTCGACAACCGGCATCTCTCCGCCATCACGTCCAGCGATGAGCTCGACCGCTTTGTGCTGCGCAGCGTCACCTACATGGACCGGGATGATGACCCGTACCGTGATTACCGGCTCTATAACTATTTTCAGACCTTCAAGAATATTCCCCGGCAGGTATTCCTCTCGCTGGGCATGGAATTTTAGGGATGATCCGTATGCCGACATCAATGCGATACTGGCTTTTCGCTCTCTGCGTCCTTCTGGCGGCTTTTCAGCAGGCCGCCGGCCAGGAGCAGAATTATACGATCGATCTGCAGCGCGGCCGGCTCTGGCACGCCTTTTACTTCTCCCAGGAGTGCGAACCCATGGCCGACTGGACCCGCAAGACCTACGGTCTGGATTGGCCCGGCTTCAGCACCGAAGAGATCAAGCAGAACATCGGCGGCAGCAACAGCTATCTCCTTTCCGGCGGCTTTTTCATCACCGCTCTCAACGACACCGGCGCGGTCTGGGGCTGGGACAATTTCAGCAACCATGGCACCGATGTCGGTTGGAAGGGGGATGCCTTCCGCTACCTGGTCAAACGGCATCAGCTGCGCTGGCAGGAAGGCGAGAATTACTGGCTGGCGCGCGATCCGCACGAAGCGGAGGTGGTGCTCGAGACCGAATTCGAGATGAACGGCGCCTGGTATCAGCCCTGGGACAACCAGAATCTGCCGGTCAATGTCAAGCGCCTGGTGCGGCAGTGGTCCGGATCCCGGGCGGATGAGGACTATCTGATCATCGAATATACCATCACCAACACCCAGCGCCGCAAACCCCTGCGCGGAGTGTGGCTGCTTTTCAGCTATGCCCTTTCACCCAACCACCGCGGCTGGAATCTGACCTTTCCGAATGCCCCTGCGGGCGCCAAGAACGCCCGCTCGCTCTGGGATCCGGCGCAAAAGCTGCTGACCTGCTGGGCCGGCGATCTGGCAGCCACACCCGGCACGGATGAATCCTGGGATTTCTTCGAGCACTATATTTATGATCCCGTCACCAACCGCAACCGCATCGAGCCGGAATTCGTCGCTCCGGGCGTGCTGGGCATCAAGTTTCTCTCCATCTCGCCCGATTCGAACGGTGTGGCGGACCGGATCAGTGATTTTGTCTGGTCGGCGGCCCCGGCCACCAACGATCATGCCGCCCCTTTTCTCGGCGTCACCGGCCTGGACGCCAAGTATGACGCCATGGCCAATCCCCTCCTGCTCTCCGAAGCCTTCAAGGATCCGGCGGACTCGCGCATGGGGGCGAGCCGCCTCTATGCCAACTTTTCTTTGGGACCCTTCAATATTGCCGCGCGCGACTCGATCAAGATCGTGATGGCTGAATTCGTCGGCGGCATGCCCTATGAAAGGGCGCTGCAGCCGGATGTGACGCGGGCGATGGTCCAGGCTGCCGCTGACTCGGCCTCCGCCTATCTCAATGCGCGTATCGCCTTTAACCATGCGCACGATTACACCGTGCCGATGCCGCCGCCGGCGCCGCCCTTCACCGTGTCGAGCTATCGCGAGCCTTCGCGGGTGGGCAACGTCATCACCTTCGATCATCGCAGTGAATCGGTCCCGGATCCTCATCAAAAAGTCGTTGACATCGCCGGCTACCGGATCTACCGCTCCGGCCGCTATCCCTTCGGGCCGTGGCAGCAGATCGCCGATATCCCGGCCGGCGACAGCCGCTTTTATGACGCCGGCACAGGCCGCTATACCTTCATCGATCAAGGCGTCCCCCTCGGCTATGGCTTTTACTATTCCGTCACCGCCTACGATGCCGGTCACGCGGCGTGGAGTGAGGATGCGAGCGTGGCGGTGCCGCCGCTGGAGAGCTCGATCTTCGCCAACCGCAGTTCGGCGCCTTTTTATACGACTCTGACGCCGACAGAGAAGGCCCTTGGCGGCGTAACGGTGGTCCCCAATCCGTTTTACCGCAGCTCCGGGTTTGAGCTGGCGGGCGACACCAAGCTCATCCAGTTTGTCAATCTTTCATCCGCCTGCACCATCGAGATCTACACCGTGCGCGGGGATCTGGTCAAGACCATCCGGCATGCGGACAGCCAGTCCGGCGTGGCCACCTGGAACCAGATCAGCGATTACGGTCAATACGTCAAGAGCGGGATGTATTTTTTCAAGGTGTACAACGCCCAGGGTGAAGTCACCACCGGGAAATTTGCCATCGTCAATTGAGCCGCTGCTGCGGCCGGATCACCGGATGGGATCCGGTAAATCAATCCTGAATTCGTTCGGGTTCGAGTGAGAGAAGCGATGCATCGAAAAACGAGCTTTATACTTTTCCTGTTCTTCGGCTGGATTGCCGCGGCCCTGGCGCAGGAGTTCAATAAAACCGGCACCTCCGGATTCGTCTTTCTTGAAATTCCGGCCTCGGCGCGCTTTGCCGCGCTCGGTGAGGCCGGAATCACCATGCCCGACGCCGGCGCGGAGGGGCTGCATGTCAATCCCGCCCTGGCGGCCCTGGGCGGCAAGCAGTACGCTCTGACGGTTTCCCATGCCAACTGGTATGTCGGGAGCCGCCATCAGGCCTTTGCCTTCACCGCCCAGATCCCCCGCGCGGGGACCATCGGCCTGCGCGCGGTCTGGTTTGATTTCGGCAGTATGGAAAAGACCGTCAATCCCACCTCCTCGCAGGCGGGCTCCTACATCAGCCTGGGTCAATACTCCGCCGGGGCCTATGCCCTCGGCTTGACCTTTGCGCGCCAGCTCACCGACCGCTTTGCCTTCGGCGCCTCACTTCAGTATGTGCGCGAAGAGATCGATCAATGGCACGCCGACAATGTGGTCACCGATATCGGCTTCATCTTTTTGACCGGATTCAAAAGCCTGCGCATCGGCACTTTCCTGCAGAGCTTCGGACTTGAGGCCAAATACGCCGGTGAAAAATTCAAGATGCCGCAGCAGCTCAAGATGGGCTTTTCCGCGGAAGTATGGGGGGCGATGGCGGATCCCAATCGCCTGACCCTCCTGGTCGAAGCGGTTCAGCCCAACGATGGCGACGGACGGCTCCATCTGGGCCTCGAAGGCCTGCTGGCCGGAGCGCTCTATCTGCGCGGCGGCTACAAGTACGGCTATGAGCATGAGCATCTCACCGGCGGCGTCGGCCTGCGGCTGGAGAAAAGCTTCGGCGCGCTGCGCTGCGATCTCTCCTATATGGATCATGAGACCCTGGATAATACGGTACGTTACACCCTCGCCATGGAGTTTTAAGCCATGCGTTACTCCTGCCATGCACTTCTCTTCCTGGCGCTGCTTGCGATTCCGGCCGGCGCCCAACCGGAGGAGGACGGGCCCATCCAGACCCGGCTCTTCGGCGCTCTGCAGACTCTTGTCGACAAGGGACGGATCGACAGCGGCACGGGCTACGGCGCGGGCGCCGAGATCAGCACCCGGATCCAGCCGAACGTGCGCCTCCGCCTTTCGCTCCACTATGATGTCGCCCGGCTCGAGCAGCCATATGTGCTCGATGAATGGGACTGGGATTACTGGCAGACCACCTACATCCCTTTTCTGCCCGGCGCCAGTCTGGCGCAAATCAACCATGATCTGGTCTACAACAGCAGCGACAGCATTTATTCAGCGGTCTTTGAGCCTTCGCAGCGGATGAACGAACTGCGCATAGCTCTGGGCTTGACCTGGGAGGTGCCGCTGGGCAGCGGAGTGACGCCCTACATCGGACTGAATGGCGGCCTGGACCTCTACCGGCGGGGGCTGCAGATGGAGGAGCACTGGATCAAACGCTTCGATCTCGATTCGAGCCGGGCGGGTCTGGATTATGATTATGCAGTGGATGTGCTCCATTTCGCTCCGCTGAAAAAGGGCAAAAGACTCTTCGCCATGCCGGTCATCGGCCTGCGCTACGCCGTCTCCTCCTCCGTCGATCTGGATGGGGCTCTCCATTACCTCTTTTATCCCTCCCGCAGCACGATCGCGGGACTGGAAAAAATGTTCAACATCTCCTCCGACAGTGAGCAGTGGTTCCCTTTCAAGTCCAAGGCGATGATGACCCTGGGATTAACCTTCAAATACTGAGATCTGGTCCACTATGAAACGATTGATACTATGGATCTGCCTTGCCGCTGCGGCCGCTCCCGCCAACGCGGTCGAACCGGGCAAGTGGGGCCTCGCTCTTGAGGGCATCTACTCCATCCCATCGGGAGCGCTGGCGGAGTGGTTCAAACCCGCCCCCGGCTATGCTGTTGCCATCGGGCAGCAGTACAACCAGCAGTGGTATCTTGAAGGGGTCCTGGAGCACAACGCTTTTGACCGGGAAAACCTGAGTGGTTATCCGGCTGGACGGCTGGAACTCGCCCTCCGGCATACCGCTCTGCTCTTTTCCGGCCGTTACAGCCTGGCCCGCATGGGCGCACTGCAGCCCTCTCTTCATTTCGGCGCCGGAGTGCTGCACTGGCAAGGATCAAGAGGGGAGATCGCCGCTGATCCGGCTATTGACCTGCCGTACATCGAAGAAAAGGTGCTGCAGGAATACAACTGGACCTTTCGTATCGGCGCGGGGATGGAATTCGCCGCGAACTCCTCCCTGGGAGTGACGCTCTTCGCCCACTACCGCCTGGTCATGGGTGATCTCTATCCGACCATGCAGCCGCATATCGAGCTCGAAGGAGTTTCCGGCTTTCAGACCCTGAATGCGGGTCTAAGCCTGCGCTACTATTTTTAAGTGGCACATACGCTATTACATCATCATCAGGAGGTGTGCATGAAACGGCTGGTACTGGTCATCCTCATTCTGCTCACGGCGTCACCGCTGCTTTTTGCGGAATATCCTCTGCTCTGGAAGAGCAACAAATTCAGCGACCCGGCCAACGACATCTGCCGCGGTCTGGTTTACAATCCGGATACGGATCATGTGCTGGTGGTTTCGCGCAAGGGCGGTGTTCATGTCTACATCCTCGATGCGGCCACAGGGGATTCACTGGGCGAAATGAACAGCGCCGGCATCGGCGGAGGCACCTATGCCATCAATCTCATCGCCCGTGCGGACGACGGCACTCTGTATGTGTGCAATCTCTCCGCTCCGGTCTACTCGCCCGGCTCGATGTTCAAGGTTTACCGCTATACAGATGAGAGCGCCGCGCCGGAACTGGTCTTTGAAGATGCCCTCGAGAACGGCCGCTATGGCGACTCTTTTGCCGCAAGTGGCAGCGGTCCGGACAAATACCTCTACGCTTCCGGCCAGGACAACGCCAAGATGGCGGTGTTGAAGGATACGGGTGCAGCGACGCTTGGACTGGACCGCTACATCAACCTGCCGGTGCCGGGCAATGCCCGCCATGGCATCTCGCCGGTCAGCCCCAATGGCAACGTCTGGATCAATGCCGCCGGCCCGCTCTTTCCCCCCACCCTGATCACGGCTGACGGCACCATCATCGCCACCTGTCCGGACACCCTGGCCTCTCCGGGCGGCACCTCGGGCATCACCCATCTCCAGCTCGGCCTTTTCAGGTTCATTGTCGTCGCCAACGGCTACTCGGCCAATTTCCGGACGGTGCGTTATTTTGAGGATGAACTGGGCACCGTCACCTTTGACTATTACGGCGCCAACTCGGATTCGCTCGCTTCGATCTATGAACCCGGCGTCAAGGGTGGCAACGCCAATGCCACCGGACTCTGCTCCTACGACAGCAAGCGCAATGCTTTGGTGACCCTCATGGGTATGAACAGCGTCGCTTCGATCAGCTTTGACAAAATGCTCAAGACCAGCACGCCGCGCGACAGCGCGTTGACGGTCAGCATCGATGGTCTCAATGATTTCTTCTCTTCCGACTGCATCGGCAAGAGCGCTGGTCACGGCCTCTATTTCACCTGGTCCGAGGGCAAGCTTTTTCTCGGTCTCACCGGCGCTGCGCTGATCGATGCGACGCTGAAAAACCGGCTCTATTGGGTCTTTGATCTGGACCCGGACGGCCCCAATGGCACGACAGTGCCGCCGGTGGCTGCCGGCGGGGTCAAGGCGCTGCCCTTCAAAGCCGATGTGGTCTATGAGGTGGAGTCGTGGAATGCCGCTGATTTTATGGTCGGCAAAATCTATAAATGGAAGGGTTCGGCCTGGAGTTCGACCGGTTTTGACGGCAATCTGGCCGGGCAGGGCGCGCTGGCCTATGCGGTCGCCGATTTCGCCGAGGTTTCGGCGATCAAGAATGACCCGGGCATCGGCACAGTTTTCACCCGTTTGGGCATGATGGCTTACGTTGCGGAACAGGGTTCCGGCGGCAAGGTGCTGGCCGCTTTTCCAACCGAGAATCCGGCCGGCAGCGCCCCGGGCTTTAACAAATACTATTATGCCGACGAGCTGGGCGCGGGCATGTTCCCGATCGACCGCAAGTACATCGAAATCCGCAGCGCGGATGCCAGCGGAGTGCAGGATGCAGCCGCTGGACAGCCCATGCAGTTCAGCCTGGCGCAGAATTATCCCAATCCCTTCAACGCGGCGACAACCATCGCTTTCGATCTGCCGCGCAAAAGCCACGTCCGCCTGGAGGTGTTCGATCTCACCGGCCGGAAGGTGGCTACCCTTATCGAGGGCATGCGCGAGGCCGGTCAGCATCGGATCGCTTTCGAAGGCAGCCGCCTGGGCAGCGGCCTCTATTATTGCCGCCTTACCGCGGCGGGAACGACCCTGGTCCGCAAGATGGCCCTGCTCAAGTAGGGGGGAGCTGAGTATTGAAGATCAGGTTCCATGCCATCGCGCTGTTCTTCGCTGCGGCCGCTCTGGCGCAAGCCGGTCCGGAGCTGCGCGGGGTCTGGATCGCCTGGGGGGGAGGCAATCCTCCGACCAAGAGCGCCATTGCCGCGATGATGGAGGATATCGCCGGCCACAACATGAACACCGTCTATGTCGATGTCTGGCGTTACGGCTATCCCTATTTCCGCAGCCGGACCTTTTACGATCTGACCGGCAAATGGACCGATCCGGCGCTTGAAAGCGGCCGGGATGTGCTTGCCGATATGATCGCCGAGGGACACCGTGTTGGCTTGCATGTGGAAGCCTGGTTCGAATATGGCTTTTGCGCATGCCACGATGGCAATGACGATCTCTATCGCGCCCGGCCGGAGTGGTTTGCCCAGCACCGTGACGGCTCCGTGCTCTTTAACGGGGCTCTGCGCTGGAAGTGGCTCAGTCATGTGCACCCGGAGGCCCGGCAGTTCCTCGTCGACCTGTGCCAGGAGGTGGCGGCCAACTATGATGTGGACGGGATCGAACTGGACCGCATCCGCTACCCGGAGCTCGACTGCGGCTATGATCCGGCCACGGTGGCGCTCTACCGGGCGGAGCACCAGGGCGCGGATCCGCCCCGCTCTCCGGCCGATGGCGGGTGGGTGGCGTGGCGGGCGCAAAAACTGACCGAATTTGTCGCGGCCTTTTACGATTCGATCAAGGCGGTCCATCCCGATCTTTTCATCAGCAACGCTCCGATCTCCTACAGTTATGGTTATGACAATTTTTGTCAGGACTGGCGGCCGTGGATCAACTCCGGTCATCTCGACTTTGTCAGCACCCAGCTCTACTGGCCGACCAACGCGGTCTATACCTGGGAGCTGGACCGGCAGCTGCCCTATATATCTGAACGGGACAAGTTTTATCCCGGTATCTGTTCGATCGCCAATGAGATCATCGTGCCCGCTGCGGAGATCGCCGCCATGATCGAAACGACGCGGGCGCGCAACCTCGACGGACACGTCATCTGGTACTACACTACCCTTGCCGATGATCTGCCCTATCTCGCCGATACGGTCTATCGCGAGGCTGCGGCGGTTCCCGGGCGGCCGGCCGATTGGCGGTTGCCCGCCGTGGTGGTCAACGAAGACGATGCGCGGGCCAGCCGCTCGGAAGGGTGGAGCTATTACACCGGTATCCCGGGCTTTCAGGCGGGCTGCTATTACTGCCGGGCGGACGGCGAGCGCTGGATGGAGTATCGGGCTGATATCGCCGCGGCCGGCTGGTACGAGATTTATGCCTTTAATATTTTTCAGTTCCGGGCCAGCAAGCGGGCGCCCTACGAGATCCGTCACGCCGCGGGCGTTGACACAATCTATGTAAATCAGGCGCTCTCCGGGGAGGCGCGCTGGTTCAAGCTGGGCGATTTCTACCTTCGCGCCGGTTCAGACCAGCGGGTGGTCCGGCTGAGCAACCGCGGCATCGAAACCGATGCCCTGCTCTTCGCGGATGCCGTCATGCTGATCAGGAGCCGCCG